>OMVX01000010.1 GCA_900314605.1 uncultured Methanobrevibacter sp.
TAAATGTATTTTTAGGAGCCTTAATCATATCACAAGGTTTTAATACAAAAACAGCCATACAACAATTATCTGAGAACTAAAAAATTCAGACCCCTAAAGTAGAAGTAAAAAAGTGAAAAAACATTTCCACAATAATATGCCTAAATATTATATATTATAATTTATTACCACAGTTGACACAAAAATTTGATTTTTCTTTAATTGCTGTTCCACAATTTGGACAGAAACCTGTTTGATTTACTGCATTTTCATAATTTTGTTCTACATTCTCTTCAGTAGATGTATTCTCTTCTTGTAGTGACGTATTCTCTTCAGTAGATGTATTCTCTTCTTGTAGTGATGTATTGCTTTTATCAGTTATAGGATTTCCTAATAATTCTGCTTTTTTCATATTAAATTCTTCTTTAGTTAATAATCCTTTTTCATATAATTCTGCATATTTAAGGATTTCATCTGCAGCACTTGTTGTTGAATAGTTTTCTTGTATATTCTGTGACTTTTCAATATAGGATTCAAATGCATTATTCATATACTGCACATATTCTTTAACATGTTTTAAAGTGATATGTTCATTACTTTTAGTATTAATCACAACACTGCTTGATAAATTAAACTTACCCCTTGCATCAAAATCCAAACTAGTTATATTTTGGAAATAGATTTTACGAGTCCCCATGTTTGATTTAATAAACATACTTTCTTTTAAAATCTCAAAATTGTCTTCATTAATAATCACATATGCATCCATTAAATCCCTTTCTGGGGCGTTAGAGAAAGTTCTATACCTGATCTCTTCTAAAGTACATTTAAACCATGTTTTATTAGTTAAATCAACATTATATTTTTCTTCAATTTTTCTTTTAATTTTTAATTGCTTTTCTTTAGTTTTATTTCCATGTTCCAATTCAATTTGTTGATTGAATTTATTAAGTTCTTCTAGTGCTTGTTCTTGGCTCATAGGTTCTCCATATTTTTCAGTTAGGAGTTCATGTATTCTTCTTTCAATATCATCAGTTTTCGTTTCGTTGTTTTCAATTTCTTTTCTTATTGTAGTAATTATATGATTATAGCACTTTAAATCATCCGTTTCTTCTTTCATTACACCATATCTTGGTATTATCTCTCTATACCTCAACCTTTTATTATTAGTATAAGTTTTTAGTTCTCTTAATGCTTCTTTTTGTTCCTCTGTTTTTTTACTGAATATTCCCATAATAACCCCTCCTTAATATGAAAATTTTAAATGATTTAATAGCTTTGTAATATATATTAATTTTTAATATTTTAATTATTGTTAACATTGTTTTATATAATTTTCCAAATTAATCCATCTTATTCATTATTAAATATTTTAATTCATTAATTTCATCTTTTAATTGTTTATTTTCATCTTTAAGACTTTGTAAGTCATTTATAATATTATCAGATTTTTCAATGACACAATCTATTTCTTCTTTAATATCCTTATTATCATCTTCCAATATACGGTCAGTTAAAAATGAAGATATTGCAGCAGTAATTGATGAAAATATGAATATCCCAATTAAAATTAAAATTATAGACAATACTTTTTCATTATATGTTTGTGGAGTAACATCCCCATAACCAACAGTAGTTAAAGTAACTACTACAAAATAGAAATCATCAAATAAATTATAAGAAGGACCAAAAAGATATAATAATAAAGTAAATATTCCTATAGTGGCAACTACTCCCGCCAATATTTTATGCAACCCTGTTTTTTTAAATAAATCACCGATAAAACTTAATCTACTTGATAAAAGAAATATTCTAATTAATTTAAGAAGCCTAAGATATCTTAATAAGGTAAACCCTGAAACAGTTTCAATTAAAATAAAATCAAAAGGAATAGATGCAATTAAACCAAGTATATTCATAGGGTCTAATATAAAATCTTTTTTTGATGGTGCTGAAAAT
Organism: uncultured Methanobrevibacter sp.; assembly: GCA_900314605.1. Classification (GTDB taxonomy): domain Archaea; phylum Methanobacteriota; class Methanobacteria; order Methanobacteriales; family Methanobacteriaceae; genus Methanarmilla. Next base: position 1,939 of record OMVX01000010.1, read on the forward strand.
AAATTTATTGTATATTCCACTAAAAGAATTAAACAGATAATTAAATCGAAATATTGGATATTTAAAGCAATATGAGCTGGAATTTGAAAAATCAGAGCAATTGTAATTAAAAACATATCTATTATTATTAAACTATTAAAACAATAATTCAAAAGAAATTTTAAATTAAATCTTTGAAAAATCTGTTTCAAAAAATTCATACTATTAAACTCATTATTTTTTGTAAGAAATAATTTAATTTATTAATAGATATAATAAAAAATAAAGTAATTTAAGGTTATTTAACCCTAAACTAGTTTTTAATATATTTTTTTAAGTCCTCTACTTTATTGGTTTGTTCCCATGGTAAATCAGGATTACCAAAGTGACCATATTTAGCAGTTTGTTTATAAATAGGACGTCTTAAATCAAGTGTATTGATTATTCCAAGTGGAGTTAAATCAAAGTTTTCTCTAACAATTTCTTCAAAACTTTTATCTCCAATATCAGCACCAGTACCAAAAGTATCGACCATAATACTAGTAGGCTCTGCTACACCAATCGCATAAGATACTTGTACTTCACACTTCTCAGCAAGACCACTAGCTACAATATTTTTTGCAACATATCTTGCCATATAACATGCACTTCTATCAACTTTAGTACAGTCTTTACCTGAAAATGCTCCTCCACCATGTCTTGCATATCCACCATAAGTATCTACAATGATTTTCCTACCGGTTAAACCTGCATCTCCATGAGGACCTCCTATTTCAAATATACCTGTAGGATTAATATATTCTCTTGTTTCATCAGTAATATATTCTTGTGGAAGGACTTCTTTAAAGACATAGTTTCTTATATCTTCTTTTAAAGCTTCCTGATTATCAGACATAGTTTTATCATGTTGTGTAGATAAAACAATAGTCCCTAAAGAAACTACATTACCTTCTTTATCATAATTTACAGATACTTGAGCTTTTGCATCAGGTCTTAAATAAGAAAGAACATTATCTTCTCTAAGTTGAGTTAATTTACTAGTTAATCCACGTGCAAGATAAATTGGATAAGGCATATATGTTTCGGTTTCATTAGTTGCATAACCAAACATCATACCTTGATCTCCTGCACCAATAGATTCTTCAGAATCTTCCTCATCACGAACTTCAATAGATTCATCAACACCTTGTTTAATATCTGCAGACTGTGAATGAAGTAAATTTAAAACTTTACAAGTATGACCATCAAATTTAATCTCAGGATTATCATAACCGATTTCAATAATAGTATCTCGAATAATTTTTTCAACATCGATTTCAGCAGTGGAAGATATTTCTCCAAAAACAAGACAAAAATCAGTAGTTACACTAGTTTCACAAGCAACATGAGCATATGGATCTTCTGCCATATAAGCATCTAATATTGCATCAGAAATAATATCTGCAACTTTATCAGGATGCCCTTCAGTTACAGATTCAGAAGTAAATGTTCTATATATTTTAGTCATTATTTATCTCCTTAAAAAATTTTAAAATAAAAATCCAAATAAAATTAATATTTAATGAATTATTAAAATATTTATTATATAAAGTTATATTAGAGTTTTTAAATATAAAATACTTTTTTTATTGTTTTAAATATAAAGTTTTTGACAAGAAATTAAAAATACTTAAAAAATAATTATTTAATAAAATTAAAGTTACAATATATTCTCCTAATATTTTCTTAATCATGAAAGTATCATTTTAAAAATAAAAATTTAATTATCATCTTTTAAGAAAAATTTCTCTGCTGCTCTAATTAATGCCTCATCTTCATCAAAAGCAGCTTTTTTAATATTTTGACTAATGTCATAAAATATTTTATTGACAATAGAGTTTGTTAAATTATCAAGAATCTTAATATTACTATCGACATCTACATCAACCATCTTCATGATAGCTTTTTGTGATTCACGTTGGCGTATCTCTTCCATAGATGACCTTAAATTAGCAAGTATGCTATCAATTTCCATTATCTTAAAGGAACTTTTAAGTAAATCCATCTCATTGTCAATTATATTTTCAGCTTCCACAACTTCTTTTTTTCTTTCAAGAGTTGTTTTTTCTGCAATCCCTCTTAAATCATCAATATTATATAATATAATATCTAAATCTTTAACAGCTTCTGAAACATCACGAGGATTAGCAATATCTATAATAATAGATTTTTTATTAAGTTCAAAATTACAATCTTCATTTTTAAGAGTTTCAATAGCTTTTAAATAACGTTCCTTTGTAATAAGTGTATGAGGAGAACCTGTAGCACTAATAATAACATCACAAACAGGAAGGAACTTATTTAAATCATCAAAGAATATTGCTTCTCCACCTAATTCATCAGCTAATTTAGTTGCCCTATAATATGTTCTGTTTGCAACAACAATAGCTTTAAGATTTTTCTCAGCTAAAGCCTTAGCAACAAGTGCACCCATTTTTCCAGCACCAACTACTAAAACAGATTTATCCTGAAGATTGCCTAAATGTTCTTCAGCTAAATCAACAGCAGCAGAACCTATAGAAATATGGCCTTTATTAATATTGGTTTTATTTCTAACTTCCTGACCTACATGAATAGCCTTAGTAAACAAAGTATCTAAAACTTTACCTAAATGACCTTCCTTATTAGCCTTATTTTTAGCATCTTTAATTTGTCCTAAAATCTGGTCTTCTCCAACGATCAAAGATTCTAATGAGGAACTCATACGAAATAAATGAAAAACAGAATCTTCACCAGTTTCAACAATAATATTATTAAAGTCAATAGAATCTAATTCATCTTCAATACCGAAAGCATCAGAATGTATATAAAATTCATGCCTATTACAAGTAGATATCTCTACATACTCATTAACATTAAATTTATTTTTAAAATTGATAAAAATATCTTTTAAATCGTTATAAATATTTTCCATAGTTATAACATCTGTTGTTGTGTGATCTACACGAATATTAATAATCAATTTAATTCCTCATAAATTTGAATACTGATTTTAAAATAAAATTTTATCAAGAATATTTAATAAAATTTAAATTATATATGATTATATTTTTAAAATAATATAAATTATTTATAATCTTATAAATTTTTTACTTTTTATAAATTATTAAATTGGTTTTATATTAACATTAAATTATCATAAATAAATATAATTAAATTTGATTACATCCCCTTTTAATATTTAAAATAAAATCAAAGATCCTCTATGTATTTTCTAACTTCTTCTTTTGCTTTAATCATATTTTTGTCATTGAAAACTCTAATAAATTCAGGATTATCAAATATTTCATATAATATTTCTCTTCTTCTTTTAGAAGAAGAAACCTTAGATTTTAAAAGTTCTCTTGCATAACTTTGAAGTTCAATTTCAAAAACATCATAGTCAGTTATAATGTTTTGTATCTTTTGACGTAAATATTTAGCCATAAGAGGGCTTTTACCTCCGGTATAAATAGAAAACTCTACATCCCCAATATAAAAACTTGTTGGAACAATAACATTTCCATCAAAAGGCTTATCAGCTCTGTTAACCAATTTATCCCCTGAAATTTCACAAACATAATCTGCAAGGGAATAGTCTCCTGTTGCAATAACTACAATATCTGATTGTTCAACTTCTCTTTTAATTATATTTTTATTTTCTTCAATGAGACCGTCTGAAAAGTTAAGTTCTGATTTATCAGTGTGTATTTTAACAAATTTAGCTCCCTTTGATATTATTTCATCATCTAAATTAGCCCCAGCTAATTTAACATTAGCACCTTTATCTAAAAATTTACCTGCTCTTCTAAGGGCAACTTCACCAGTACCTAAAATAAATATATTTTTATCGGTAACATCAAAATAAAGACTTAAATAACTCATAAAAAACACTTAATATCTAAAAAATATAAAAACATGAAAGCTCTAAAAAATGTAAAATTAGAAAAAAACTAAAAAGAATATGAATAATTAAAAGGATTAAAAGTTAAAATATAATAATAATTATAAATTAAGTAAAAATATTTCTTAAAAAATAAAAAAAATTAAGAATCATCTTTTAATGTTTTTACTCTTAAAAGTTTAATAGCCTTTCTTAAATCATTTCCACAATCATTTAAGATTTTTTTAGCTTCTTCCTCATCAATATCAAAAGCACTTGTAAGAGCAGTAACATCTTCATTTGAAACTGATTGAGATTTTTTACCTACAAGTTCCTCAGCCATCTGTTTTTTTAATGAAAGATATTCATCAACACTCATATTAATGCTTTTCATAGACATATCTCTTAATGGACAAGGCTTTGAAGTTTTACAACACCAAACCATAGAACCGAAACAAGTTCCTGGACCTTCACCTAATCTTGTTTCACGAGCATATTTATTTTTAATTTCAATATATTCTTGAGGAGTAATATCTACTTCTTTCAAAGCATTTACAATTGGGCAAGGTTTAACTGGAGGGCAACAAAAAGCCAAAGCTCTTACATCTCCGCCTCGACATATATGTGATGGTGCATCATCCCACGGCATAACAATTTCCTCCGAATCAATTAAGAAAATAATAGATAATTAATAATATTAATTTTTAAATATTATATTAAATTAATCAAATGAATAATAGCTTATAATAATCAATTTAATATTAATTCTTATTATTTATAAAACTAATTGTTTTAATAAAAATTAAGAAAAATAAATAAAAATAGAATTTAATAAATAATAAATAAAAAAATTAAACACTTTAAGATTTTATAATAAAAATAATTAAAACTTAAAATAAAAATATTAGTAAACAATTAATAATTGCTTACCTGTTTCTTAACATATCCTCTTTCTCATCACTAGTAAGTTGTTTTACGATTTCTTCAGGTTTACCTATATCAAGGATAGAACCGTCTCTCATTAATGCTGCACGATCACAAACATCTAAAACGAAGTCCATATCGTGAGAAACTATGATAAATGTTTGGTGTAATTCTTCCCTTGCTTTAAGAATAGAATCAGAAACAACGACTCTTGTGATAGGATCCATTGTACCGGTAGGTTCATCTAAAACAATGATATTAGGTTCTTTAATAAGTACCTGTGCAATAGCTACCCTATGTCTTTCACCGGCACTTAATTCATCAGGATATTTATTTAAAATTTCCTGAACTTTCTCTTGGGAAAAGCCTACTGCTTCAAGAACATGAATAGCCTGCATTTTTGCAAATTCAGCAGGTAAATTAAGACTAATTGCATCTGACAAATTACCAAGAACATCTCTGTGAGGATAAAGTGAAAATTCCTGGTGAAGTAGACCAATATAGTGAATTGCACGACCTCTATTCATAGGTCCACGTACAGTCATATCAACCCAATCATCACCTACTTTTACCTCAAGTGAACCAGAACTTGGCTCTGTAAGTCCAGTTAACATTTTTGTTAAAGTTGTTTTTCCAGCACCACTTAAACCAACAAGGCCAAATATTTCCTGTTGATTAATTTCAAGGTCAACATCATCTACCGCTTTAACGACCCCTCTTTCAATAGAGTAATAATGTTTTTTAACATTTTCTAATTTTACAATAGGTCCTCCTACTTCATGATCTTGAACTTTTTGTGGAAGAGGAACAGTTTCTAAAAACTCTTGAACAACTTTATGAGGATCTCCAGATTTAACTAACTGCCCATCTTCTAACCATATAACATTATCTGCTAATTGTTCCATTACTTCAGGCCAATGAGAAGTGATTACCATAGTGGTACCTTTTTCTTTTACTGCATCTTCCAATGTTTGATGAAGTGATTCTGCAGTTTGGGGATCAAGTGTACCAGTAGGTTCATCTGCTAAAAATAACATTGGCTCTTTAGCAATTTGTCTTGCAAGAACTACTCTTTGTTTTTCTCCCCCACTTAAATCTCGTGCAATATGAGTAATCCTATGACTCATCTGTACCATTTGAAGAATTTCTAGAGCCTGAGCAAGATTATTTTCAAATTCGTCATTATCCCCCATTGCTTTAAGGACATTTTCAATTACAGATGCTTCATCATATAAAGCAAAATTTCTCTGTAACATAATAGCAATTCGTCTTTTAACAGCTGTAAATTCTCTTCTTTCACTGTTCCAAAAATCAACATCTTTTGATTCAAAAGTTGATTCACAATGAGGACATTTTTCTCCAGTTTTAGATGGTGATTCGACAAAACCACATTTAGGACAGACAGCTACATGAAAAATCATTTGTCCACTATCTGGAGCATACTCTTGAGTTCCACGTAACATATTAATAAGAACAGACTTTCCAGAACCACTACGGCCTAAAATACCTAATGTTTCTCCTTCGTTTATTTCAAGAGTTATGTCTTTAAGAACTTGAACATCATTAAATGATTTAGTAATATTTTTTAAACTAATGAACTTCATACCTTCACCTTTATAATAAAAATAATAATAAATTATTATAATTTTAAGTATTTTCAAATATTGAAAATTTTTTTTAATTACATATATTTATAATATTATTATTTATAAAAATTTCTAAATGGTTTAAAATATTTTTTCTTAATAGGGAAAAAAAGTAAAATATTAATATCTAAGATAATAGTTTTTAAAAATAAAGATAATAAAAAATTTTATAAATAATTAACAAATAAATAGATAATTTTAAAAAGAATAAATTTAATATAACTATGTTATATGATTTAGAATAAACTAAACAATAAGCTTAACGGAAAATGTAATTTTACAATTTAATCCTAATAAACAAAATTAAAAAATGAAATTTAAATACAATGAAAATAAATATGAACCTTAAAAATTAAGGATAAAATAAAATTTTTAAAAAAAATAAGTTTTTATAATTCTTTTAAATTAAAATCTAATTTACCTTTCAGTGTAGCCCTTCCAATAGAAACACCATGAGCACCTGCATTAAACATATCTTTTATATCTTTCAAACTATTTATTGAATTATTTCCAATTAGAAATATATTAACATTATTAGCGACTTTTTTAATTAAATCTAAATCTGAAGAGTGAACACCAGGTTTCATTGCATCAATATGTAAATAATCACAGTTAGACTGAGAAATTAATTTGGAAATAGCTAAATCATCAACTCCATCAACATTTCCCCGAATTTTAACAGAAACCTTAGATGAAGATTTTTTGACAACCTTTTTAATATAAGATTCTAAATCATCTCTTTTAAGCATTCCCTGACCACAGCCAATTGATTGTAACTCTGGCTGTCTACAATGACAATTAATCTCAACAATATCTACAGAGGGAATTTTACTTATTTCTATGATTTCTTCTGGATTAACACTTCGAAGATTAACAGAAACATTAACATCTGGAAAATGTTCCTTAACTTTTAGAGATTCTCCTTCAATAAAGTCATATATTTTATCTTCGTTAATGTCAAATTCTTTTCTTCCTCTTTTAATAATTTTTCTACCTGCAAGAATAGTGTATTTATCAATGTTAAATCCTCCTAATGTAACGGTATCAAAACCATAAGGAATTAATTTAACTGCAAAATCACCATTACAAATACCTGCCATAGGTGCTAAAACTATTATAATAAAACTCCCTTTTAAAATATTAAAAAAAAAATGAATAAATTGTCTATAAAACTTGAAATTTTAAAATATAAAAAATAATTAATGATTGAATAATATGAAATTTAAAACTTAACAACCTTTTTCAATTACTTCAGTCCATTTAACATTATTCCCTGCTCGTATATTTTCCAAACCTATATCTGCCATATAAGCTGCATCTTCAGCATTTCGTCCTCTACCAATTCCCGCCTTAAGACCAATACCGATTTCATCATTTATTTCCATTAAAATTTCTTCGATTTCTTTCTCAGACAATCCATTACATGGAGACATGAAATTATCCCCGCCTATAAAGAACAGCAATGCTCCTTTTTTAATTAATTTAGTCATTAAGTAATGCTGAGCTTTATTAACCATAAAACTAGTATCAAATGCAGATTCAACATCCGTTAAAGTTTCAGTAACACTATTAATATCAATATGAGCAACTTGAACATAACCACTATCTTCATCTACAAGTGAATCAATTGCTAATATTTCTTTTCGCTCTGATGATTGTGCTCCTCCTTCATTTTGTAAAGCTACTGTTGCTAATTTTTGTGCTTCATGAGGAGTTTCAGCCGCACCAACACCCATACTTATAGTAACAGGATATCTATTTTTAATTGACCTTTGAATTCTTAAATGATCTTCTTCATTTATACCATTAGTAATCGCTAACATATTGTCAAACCGAGTAAAGAAAACTAGACCCTTTTTAGTAGCAAATTGTTTTTGTATATCTGCAAATAATTCAGCTTGTAAAATTTGAAGGTCAGATTCATTCCTGGGTTTTGGAGTCACAGTCCAGGGACCATAATTATCAATTTGTATTAATGTCATTTGAATCATATTATTCACCATTATTTAGTATATAATTATTAATACTATATAATAATTTTACATAATTAAAAAAACACAAAAATTATAAAGAATAATAAATTATTTTTATTTTTTTAAATCAAGGATAAATTTAGCTAAATCTATTTTAATATCTAAAGATTTCATCATAATATTAGTAACACCTACATTAGGAACAATATTTTTAAGATTATCTACTAAATCCTTATCCTGATTATCTATAACTAAGTAGTCAACAAAGTCTTTATACATTTCTCCAATTCCAATAGGAGAAATTTCATAACCTAATGCATTCATAAATTTTCCTGCAGGACCACTAACAGGTTCAGTGCCAACAATTGGAGAGACCGCAACAACAAATTTATTTTTTAAAGCCTCTTTTACCCCTTCAATAGATAAAATAGGCATTATAGAAGTTATTGGATTTGACGGACCCAAAATTACCATATCAGATTCTTCAATAGTTTGTATAAGTTGGTTTGAAGGAGGTACATTAGAATATACAACATCTAAAACTTCAGGTTCACACTGTTTATCGATTAGAAAATCATGAAAATCCAATTCTCCAATATCAGTAACAATTTTAATATCAGAATCAACATCACTCATAGGTATAATTTTAGATTTAATATTTAAGTTATTTTTTTGAATCTCTACAATTTCAGATAAAGTGTATCCTTCAGATAAGCGTATAGTTTTTTCAATCTTAGTTGCCCTATCTCTATCACCAATTTTAAGAGGTTCAGGACAACCTATTTCCTCAAGAAAATTATTTGTAATAAAAGTATCTCCTTTAATACCATACCAGAATTCTTCATTAATCATATCTGCTAAAGTATACATTACAACATCAATATCTCCACTAACATATACCCCAGAAAAATAATTATTTTCTACAGTATTCACAATAATACTTAAATCTTCACTGTCAAGAACTTCTTTTAATCCTTGAATTAATTTTGGAGTTCCAGTACCTCCACTTAATACGCAAATCATAATATTCACTTTATTAAAATTAGTATTTTATCTTAAATAATTAAAATATAAAAAAAATTATTTTCTAAAAACATCAAATTCCTTAGGACGTAATAATGGACTAATAGTACTATCAGGATTTCTTAAATTATTAAATGCTTTAAATCCTCTAACGATAACTATAGGTAAACCTTCATCCGCTTGACCTTGAATTAATGATGCTGCAGCTGCAAGTTCATCAGCAGTTGCTACCTCAGTTGTTTGAAGTTCTCTACCATAAAGATCCTTTTCACCTTGTCTTTTCCACAAGGGGTCAATACCAGAGCATCCAAGTGCCACTCCAACAGCACCTACACGGAAGGCTCTTCCTTGAGTGTCTGTAATGATAATTGCAAGATTTTTACCTGATGCTTCTTCTAATTCTTCTCTAATTCTTCTTGCAGACAAATCTGAATTTTCAGGAATAGGAGTCGCAAGGCCATCATCTACATTAGATTCATCTATTCCGGAATTTGCACAAACAAATCCTTGTTTAGTTTCAGTTATAATAAAATCAGGTCCGACTTCAACTACTTCTCGTGCTTCTTGAATAATTGCTTCAACTAATTTTGAATCTTTTTGGGATTTTTTAGCAAAAATAATTGCATCATCAGATGGTAAAATATCACCAAGTTTAATAAAATTTCCTTCCGCTTTTGAAATTAATGTTTCAGCGATTAATATGATGTCTCCATCTTCAAGAGTTTGATTTTCCCTTTTTAACGCATCTAGAATTAAATTTGCTATATTATCCCCTTCCTGAACAAGAGGTATTCCCTGAAGTCCAAATAATTCTAAACTCATTATATCACAATAAATAATTAAATAAATTAAAATAAAAATTAAATATCAGGATTGTAAGCAACGGTTTTCCACTGTCCATCAAATACAGATGCAACAGAGTTTACAGGGTTTTCAAATTCTTTAAATTCACCTTGGTCAAATATATAATGAGCAGCATCTTCACTATTTAATGCTTTAAATTCAAGAAGATGAGGTTCTTGACATTCATATACAGAAATATAAGCTGCAGAGCCATATTCTAATTTTTCAACCCGTAATTTAGAGTCGGTTACGATTCCAATATAAGCCTCATATTTATCTTCAGTAGAATCTGAAGTGACAACCCCTGCAATTCTAGGAGTATTATAATCATCTTTTTCATAATCCATTGTAAGTAAAGAATATGCAAGAGCATCTCTAATATTCATACCCACACTAATTTTATCTGCAATAATATCCGTATGAGAACCATTAGATACAATGATTAAATCATCAACAATCCTTATACAATTATATGCAATATATGCATTTTCAAAAATATCAGTTTCAAAACCTTCCTTTGGAATAATAGCAGCTTCATTATCAAAAAGTTTCACTTGTCTATTTGGAAAATGTCTGCTTGAAACTCTATATGCAACAAAAGGTTTACCTTCTGTGTTCATTCCTAATGCTAAAATTCTACCTAAATACATCTTAACCCTCCAAAAAAATAATAAATTAATCAAGCCCCTCATTGATTAGGCTTTCTTACTGCTTGATTTGGCGACATTCCACTTGGAGTTGTAATCTCAATAGACTTATCCTTATTATTAACAGTAATTTGTCCCTGATCAATTACTCTGGCGTGAATAGCGATAGCATCATCCTGAATTAAATAAGACATATCCTTTCCATTGACAATAACATGTTGTAGACCATCTACAGGAATAATATAATATTCAGAATTCCCTGATGTATCTGTTACATTAGGTTTTCCAGTAGCATCAGAAGTCTGATGAGAATTTGCATCAGTAGCTGTACCTGCAAAACTACTTGTTACAACTATAAATATTAAAATTGTAAATAAAATATCAATAAAAGGTACAAGATTAATATTAACATTATCTTTTTTTAATTTTTCCCTTCTTGATTTAATATCTAAACTCATTTTATCACAAAATTTAATTATTGTTTAAGTTTACTTTCGACTATCTCAGAACCTACGTTACACATCTCTAAAATAATATTGCTTATACTCTTTTCCAACATACTTGGTTTAAATGATATTTGTATATTAGCATTAGGTTCTGATATTTCACGAACATTAACAACACCTTCACCCTCTTTTAATGAATTAATTACACAAGGTAAATTTTCATTAACATTAATTTTTGCTACAGCATAATTCCAGTTAGTCATTTTAGTAGCAAGTTCAATTTTATCCATTTCCCTTTCAATTAATGTTTTAATATAAGTCATAATAGGAAGTAAAACAATTGCTACAAATAACCCGGAAATGGTAGTGATTAACGCAGTATAAATACCCTCTGCCATAGCTGAAGGACTAGGATCAACACCTAATGATTTAAATGTAATCCATATACCAATAACAGTACCAATCAAACCTAAAAAGGGGGCAATTTCAATAATTGTTTTTAAAGTCTCCAATCCTTTAGTCATTTTACCTGTTTCGACAATAAAAATCTGTTCCATACTTTCTTCTACTTCAGTTTTATTTTTATAACCAATTTTTAAAGCTTCAGAAATTATTCTTGAAACAGGATTTTGATAAGGACTAATTTCTTTTAAAGCCTCAATAGCACCACCTCTTTCCATAGCAACAGACACTATACCCATTATTTCAGTAGCATCAACATTACTAATACGGCGAAGGTATCTTATTTTCTGAATTGAAAGTATGAACCCATATATTCCAATAAAAGTAATTATGTAGGTAATAATTCCTCCATTTCTAAAGAAATCTGCTATACCTGATAAAAAACCATTAAATATTTCGAAAATCATATTTTTCCTCGCTTAATGATTAAATAGTAATTATAATAAAATATAGTTTTGAAAAAATAATTCTTCAAAAAATATATATTTTAAGTATAGTTTTATTAATTTAAATATATTTCTTTATTAAGAAGATTTTTATTAAATTTATTAGATTATTAAAAATAATAAAATTAGATTAAAAAGATTTTTCATAATAGATAAATAAAATAGTTCAAAAACCCTACTTGATTTTAATTTGTAAAAAATATTCTAACACATATAATACTCAATTAATTTATAATTATGAGGCAAAAATTAATAAATTTCTAAGGATATAAAACACTACTTATTTTTCATCTTATCTACCGTAGCCCAACTACGCCTTACAAAATCAGGAAGTTCCTCATATTGAAAATTAGATAAAAATGCTTTGGTTTTTGGGTCACTTGGATAACCCGAACCAATACCCCCCATATTAATATATTCTTTATTAATTTTTTCAACAATTAAATCCCTGTTAAATTTGGCAATAATTGAAGCAGCAGCAACTTGAATATGATTATCATCTGCTTTATGTTCTGCAATAACTTTTATATTATCCCCTACGATTTTTTGAACTTCATTTTGAAAACGTGTAGGTTTAACATCTACAGCATCAATAATAACTTTTTCCGGTTGTAATTTTTTGATAAGTTGAACCATTCCCCTTTTTTCAATGTCATTAAGATTTACACCTTCAGCTCTAAGTTTATCAATTTCCTGAGCACTTATAATAACCATATCATGTTCAAACATTTTTGTTAACTTACGTGCAAGAATTAATCTCCTTTTAGGAGTTATTTTTTTAGAATCCTTAACCCCCATTCTCTCAAGAATTTTATTTTTACTTTCAGGTATGATAATACCACCAATTACCATAGGACCAAGAACTGGCCCTCTACCTGCTTCATCAACACCCATAATATCCATATAATAACCTTAAAAAAATTGTTAAATTTAAAGAATGATATTTAATGATTAAACTTTAAAAAAAATGAGACAAATATAAATTAAAATAAATAAAATTTATAAAAAAATTTAACTAAAAATTGAAAAAAAATATATTAAAATAGAAAAAATAAAAAACTATTTCATAGCTTTAAGACGAACTTCTGGTTCTAAAGCTAATGGTTCTGCAGCAACAATAGCTGTACCTTTAGCCACAACAGTCATAGGATCATCTGAAATTGTAACTGGTATTTCAATTTCATCATATATTCTTTCCTTAAGACCACGTAATCTTGAAGATCCTCCAACAGCTACAGTATTTTTATAAACTCCCATAATTAAGTCTGGAGACATTCTTTCCAATATAATGTTTAATCCATCAAGAATATTTTGAATTACAAATTCAACTGCATCTGCAACGAGCATAGAATCAATAACAACTTTTTTAGGCCTATTAGTTTCTAAAGATTTACCTATAACTTCTACAGATAAATTTTCTAAGGTTTGACTACAGTGAACCATACCTACTTCCATTTTTGCATTTTCTGCATCATGTATACCAATTGCAACATTATACTTTTCAGCAATTAAATCTACAATTCTATTATCAATATCGTCTCCACCATATCTTACAGTTTCAATATCAGTTATTCCACCAAGAGAAATAACTACTAAATCTGTAGATCCTGCACCTAAATCAATAATCATTGTACCATGAGGTTCAGCAATAGGTAATCCTGCACCAATAGCTGCTGCTAATCCTTCACTAATAACAATAACTTCACTTGCTCCAGCTTTTCTTCCAATTTCTTCAGCAGCATTCTTTTCTACTTCAGAAGAATCTCCAGGAATTCCTATAACAATTCTTCCAACAGTTTCATCATCATTAATACCTATTTGAATTGCTCTTATAAGTAAAGATTGTGCTTGTATAATATTTTCAATAACTCCTTTTTTAAGAGGTCTAACAGCAATAATATCCTCAGGGGTTCTTCCTAACATTCTTTTAGCTTCTTCACCAACAGCTAAAATAGATGAATGGTCATCTTTTTTAACAGCAACAACAGATGGAATTTGGTATAAATCAAATTTATCTCCAGATGGTTTAGCGATTACGGTATTCAATGTACCTAAATCAATTCCTAAACTATTACGAACAACGGATTGTTGAGGTTTCTCGTTATCATCATTATCTCCAAAAATGCTCATTTATAATCCTCCATATCAATATTTTTAAAATCTATTACAAAAATTTTATTTGACACAGTAATCTTTTGAACTTTTTCTATATCTTTATCTTCATCAACAGATATAAGAATTGTTTTTAAAACAACATCACTCATTTTAAATAAAGGAGCAAATGTGTTTTTTAAAAATTTAGGTAATGTAAATCTAGTGTTAATATCTGTTTCAATATAACCAGTAGTCTGATCATCTAATAAAATACCAAATTGAACTCGTTCCCTTTCAATTTTAGAAACAGCTTTACGAATAGTATCTTCAGGGCCAACTAAAACCATTAAATTTTGTTTTTCTTTAATATAAAATGGAGAAATTTGGATTAATGCCCCTCCACCTTCTTTACACTCGTAACAAAATCTTTTAATAATAGAGGAAATACCATACAACATGATAAAATCAAATTTTTTATTGACTTTATCCTCTTTTAAAGTTACGTGTTCACGAAATAGTATTTTAACGCTATCTCTTGATGAGATAGCATCATATGCTATATCATCAATTAAAGCATCATTTCCAGCCATCACACACCATAACTTATCAGGAGATGAATCACCCGCATCCTTATCATTAGAGACTTTAGCGGCTTGTCTTAAGGCTCGAATACTATCTTCAATCATAATACACACTCAAATAATTTTAAAGTTACTTTTGACAAATTTACATAAACATTAAAGTATTTACCTAATTTATAAAAAAATTAAAGTATTAAAATACAAAGTCTTCAATAGACTATTATATAATTATAATTGTATAATATTATATATATTTATTCATAATTAATAATATATTTTAAAAAATATTATAATTTGGCTCTTTCAAAAACTTGTGTGATAAATTTTATTTCCATTTTTTTACCTTAGAAAAAATTTGGTTTAACAAGTTCAAACATATACATAGAGCTTTTATTTTTATATAAAATAAATAATATATGAGTACAACTTATATATTAAGTTATCAGGTTTTAAATTAACAATAGAGAATAATTGACAAAAAATTTTCGTTATTTGTAAATAATCAAAATTCAAATCACACAAGTTTTTGAAAGTGGCTATAATTTTCCATGATTAATCAATAAAGTATCAAATAATAATTAAAATGATATGGTTAAGTAATTTATGTTTAATTTAACTAATTTTCAAAAAAATAATTTGAAATAAACTATATTTGAAAAATATATAATAATATATTTCTCTATTTGTAATTTAAAAATTTAAAATCAAAGAAAAAAATAATAAAAATTATTCTAAATATTATAAACCAATCTAAATTTTTTAGTGATAAAATGAATTTTTAAGAAATCATCTTTTTTATGAATTCAGATATATAAAAGATATTATTTAAGTTTAAAAGTATATAAACTAAAATATGAAAAAGCAAATTAATAAATGAAAATTAAAATAAAGAAATTGTTTAAAAAATAAATACAATTTTAAATTAAAAATTATTTAAAAATATTAATAAATATCATTTAAGAGAAATATAATTTTAAATATCAAATATTTTAATTTGTAAGTAGTAAAAATAATATAATATTTAAAAAGACATTTAAGAAGGAGTCAATATGAAAGAACAGAAAACAAACATAGGACATTTCATAGGTATACCTGATGTAATTTCACTATTAAATTTAACATCAGGTTTTTTATCCATAATATTTGCTATAAATAATAACCTGAAAGTAGCAGCATTACTTATAATTTTGGCTATGATTTTTGACTCAATTGATGGATGGACAGCGAGAAAAGTTGGTAAAAATGATCAATATGGTTTTGGAAAGAATATTGATTCCTTATCTGATGCAGTTTCATTTGGTACAGCTCCTGCAATTTTATTTTATATGATAGGTAAAACATATAATGCTAATTTAGAAATTCCGATACTATTAACAAGTTTACTTATGCTAATATGTGGAATATTAAGATTAACTCGTTATAATGTAATATGTGATTTAATCGATTATAAAG
The DNA here is from genome assembly GCA_900314605.1 of uncultured Methanobrevibacter sp. Lineage (GTDB taxonomy): Archaea > Methanobacteriota > Methanobacteria > Methanobacteriales > Methanobacteriaceae > Methanarmilla. The sequence goes on from OMVX01000010.1 coordinate 18,356, forward strand.
GATTTATTGGATTTCCTATTCCAGGGATTGGATTTATATTATCTACATTCTATTTAACTGGCCTTTATAATATTTATCTTAGTATGATTATAATGATAATAGTATCATTACTTATGATAAGTAATATAAAATATCCTAAATTTTCAAATATGAAAGTATTAGGTTTTGGACTGTTAATGATCGTATTAATGATAATAAACTGGCCCGTATATAATAATATTAGTATACCTGCAGTTATTCTTCTTTTAATTACACTATACTATTTAATAAGGAATATATTCTAATTCTAACTCTTCAAGTAATTATAAAAATTGTGAAATCTAATTACATGACTACTTTTACCAACTTATTGTTGTTTTAAAAATAGGGTTTGGTAAAAGATGAATGATAAGAGAAAACCTGCAAGAACATTAAAACCTATTAATTATAAAGAAAAAGAAAATTCTAAAGATAAATTTAAATTAAAATCTATAATTAAAAGATTAAGTAATTTTTTTGAAATTGCAGAAGATAATAGAAATAAAGATGAAAATAAAAATTTAAAACAAAGCTATAAAGAGTATAATGATTTTAAATATGAAAATTTCATTAAAGATAAATATCCTAGTAATGGTACCCAACTATCTAAACCATCTGATAATAAAAGATTTTATGAAAAAGAAATCGACTATAATAAAACAAAAACATCACATGAAAAAGATTTAATCTATTCTAAAATAAATAAAGTTAGTAATATTAAAAACCAGCAAAATAATGATTTAATTAATAAAGAAAAATTAAATGAATTAAGCTACCCTCGATTAAAAAAAGAAAAAAGAAATCTTAAAAATAAATCTCCTCTCAAATCAATTCAATCTAAAATTGAAGAATATGAGAAAACCGGACATTTTGGTTTTAATTTAACAAAATATGAAAAAAATAAAATGGGAATTATAATATTCTTTATACTTTTTATCATCATAATCGGAGGGTCATACTATTTTTTTATATATGAACCTAATTTAAAGGAATTAAATAAAGGAAAAATTACTAAACTAGATGAAGTAAACTTATTATTTAAAGGACCTCTAACAAGTTCCCAAGAAGCAATTATTTTAGAAGATAAAATTAATAAATGTAATAGCAAAGTGGAACTAGAGGAAATAGATGTTTTAAGACCTGCAACTAATCATTGGAAAGATTATCATTTGAAAAAAATCAATGATAGCTGTGATAGTGGAGGTCGTGTAATGATAAGCTCTACTATAGCAAATAAAAAAAATATTATAAGTGTAGATGAGGCTAAAAGAGTTGTTTTAGATAATGACGGATATGTTCTATCAAATATTGAGTTTGAAAAACCAAATACTGTAGCAGTACCTATTCAAGTTTCTAGACTTCAAGCATGTAATGGACTTATTAAAACTGGTAGCAAAATTGACATATATTGTGTAAATAACACAGAACTCCAAACTAATGAAAATACAAATAATATTACAAATAACTCTATAAATTATAATAATACTCTTCAAACTAATAATACAAATCAAAACCCCTATATTTTCAATAATGAGATTAGTAGTAATCTAACTAATGAATCTTCAATAAGAGGATGTACTGTACTTGCAATAATAAGATCTAAAGAAAGTGGAACAATAAATACTGAAATAAGTCAAAGTAAATCATTAAATAATGATAAAAGAAATAAATCATATGAAAATGATTATACCTACAGTAACGATGTTTTAGAAGATTTAAAAACATATGCTATAGAGGATTATAATGGAGATTTAACTGAAGAATCATTAAATGAATATGGAATAAAACTATCTGAATATGAAAGAGAATCTAATCTGGGAGATTTAAATTGTGAATATTTAATATTAATTGAAATGCCAAGAGAAGATGTGCAATATACATTAAACAATATGAATAATATAATCCTAACTATACCAACCCAAGAGGGACCTGACTGGATGATTAAAGAAATAAAAGAAAATAATAATGTTAAAAACAATACCGAAAAATTTAAAATTTTATAAAAGTATATTAGAACATATAAATTGTTTTAATATCTTTAATAAAATTTATAAATCTAAAAATTTTATTAAAATATAATAAAAATAAAAAATAACTAATTAATATTTTAAAAAAAAATATTTGATAAAACTTAATAATATTTTAAAAAAAATATTTGATAAAACTTAATAATATTTTAAAAAAAAATATTTGATAAAACTTAATTTAAAAGAGTTAAATGGTTATAATAACTTATTAGATCGGAGGCTAATCATGGATGTAAATGAAAAATATTTTTCAAATATAAACTCAAGAGAAAGAGCAATTTTTGAAGGCGCTATTACAATGGGAGCTTTATTTCACCAATTTATTGGAACTCCTATAAATAAAGAATCTGCGCCAAGTTTAGAAAAAGCAATGAAAGAATCACTTGAACTTCAACCTGCCATTGAAAAAGTAGATGCAAAAATAGATTTAGATAGATTAAATTCCACATTAAGTACTTTCGAATACACTTCATTAAATGGAGATATGCTTGATATAAAAATCTATACAAAAGTAGATAATGTAACTGCAATTATTCGAATAGAATTTATTGAAGAGTTAAACTATCCTTTAATGTATGTTGAAGATATTCAAGAAGAATAAAATTTATTTTATAATATCTAAAAAAACATTAAAAAAAAACTAAAATTAAGTTTGTTCATAATACTTAAAGACCCTAATCTTTAGACTCTTCCTGAACAATAGAATTTAAACTATGAGAAACATCCTCAGACTCTTCTTTAGATTCATTATTAAAAGTTATATCAGTATTTAAGTTAATTTTAGCTTTCTCTTGAACAAAAACATTATGATTATCCTTGGTATTTGGTTTTTGTAAATCCTTTTGAGTTTCATTAGTACTTTTATTATCCATTGATTGGGTATTAACTTCCTGATTAGATTTATTTTGATTATTTACATTAGAAATATGTGAATCATTATTTAAATTATTAGGAATTTGTGCATTTTTATTTGAATGGTTACCAATAATTTTACCAATTAACCAAGCAACAACATATACAGGTGCCGTGAAAATTAAAGCCATAATTATTGAAACAAAAATATCAATAAATTCTAAATGGCCATATTGAGAGTTAAGTACAGAACATGTCAAAATTATCCAAGATATAAACCATACCAAAGAAATTAATTTTCCTTTAGAAATTCTATATAATCCTGTTACTGCATCAGATTTATATAAAAATATTTTTAAAAGTGGATTTATTTCATAATAATTATTAACTCTAGGTGATTTTGAAGAATTAATATTAACCCTATGTGATTTTGAGCAGTTATTATTTTCATAATTTTTATTTTGATTTATCACACTATTATTAGATTTAAGATTAAATCGTTTATCTGTCTTTAAATCTATTTTAGTTTTTTGCCTCTCTGAGTTCTCGGTTGAAAAATTATATTGTGTTAATTCTTCTAAAATTGTCATTTTATTAGGAGTTAATCTGACATTAAATACCTTATGACAATCATGACACATAATAGCATTTTCATTAACACCCTTATCTTTAGCAAGACGTGCAGCACTTTCAAATGTCAAAATTATACCGCAATTAGGACAAGTTGCTTGGACATTCATTAAATTATCAATAATATCTTTATCTTTTTCTTGATTCATATTTATTCCCCCTTACTTAATCAAAGAATTAAAAAAATATTTTTATTAACGTTTCAAATATGATTAAATTATTAATTATTAAATTAGACATATTATAATACATTTAATTAATATATAATATATTTAATTAGATATAATATTTAAACACTGTTAGCAATAATCTTTAAATCATTAAGAAAATCATTAATATTATCTAAGGTAACATGGTTCATAAGAATTATACGAATAGCTTTTGGATAAGATGAAACAGAAACACTCCAATTTTTTTCTTCTAAAAGTTCAGCTAAAGAATTAGTGTCTATATTAGGATGATTAAATGCGATTATATTAAGTTCTGGTTCTACAACTAGTTCATAACCTATTTTTAAAAGTCCTTCTTTTAATACTTTAGTTTTCTCCATAGCTTCTAATGCTAATTTAGTATAACCCTCTTTTCCCATATACTCCATAACAGCATAAGTTGCAGCAGCAGATGCTCCACTACGAGTTCCTACAATAGTAGATTGAGATTTTTTTGTAAGATATGGAGATGCAACTTCCATAACCTCTAAATACTTTTTATCCCTAAATAAAATACAACCTGAAGGAATAGTAGAAAGACCCATTTTATGAGGATCTATTGTCATTGAAGAGACTCCTTCAAGAGAAAAATCAAAATGAGGAAAATTATAACCAGATTCTTTCAAAAATGGAAGGATGAATCCTCCAAAAGCAGCATCAATATGAAGAAATATATCGTGTTTTTGAGCAATATCTGCAATTTCTTCGATAGGATCAACTAAACCTAATTCTGTTGTACCTGCAATTGCAACAATAGCTATAGTATTTTCTGTAATTTTACTTTCCAATGAATTTACATCTATCTTAAAATTATCCATATCTGCATTAATTAATTTTATGTTAAATATATCCTCTGCTTTCTTAAATGAAAAATGAGATGATTTAGGAACAATTACTTCAGCATGGTCAATATTTTTATAATCTCTAGCATAATTACGAGCTGCTCTCATTGCCATAAGGTTAGCTTCTGTACCTCCAGTAACAATATGACCATAAGGATTATCGATTGAAAGTAAAGACCCTATATTTTTTATTGTATAATCTTCAATAAGTTTAGTACCTTTAAATAAACCAGGGTCTCCAAGATTAGAACTAATAAACTTATTAAATGCTAATTTAGAAATAGCATCTGATTCTGTACACATTGAACCAAGAATCCTACCATCTGAATAAAAAAGGTCTTTTTGTTGGTACTTATCTAAGATTTTAAAAATTTCATCTTTAGATTTAGGTTTATCGTCCATAAAACCACCTAAAAGGATAATAATAAAATAATAATAATAAATAAATAATTAATATAAAAAAGTATAATCAATAAAAAAATGATTTAAAAAGAATGAATATTTAAAATTTTTCTAAAAAAATAAAATTAAAAAAAAAAATAAGAGAACAAAATTATTTGTTTAATTGTTCTCTAGCAGCATCAAGAATTAACTTTTGTTCTGCTTTAGCAACTGTTTTTCTAACATCACTAATAGCATCAGCATTTGAAGAAACACTAGTAATTCCAAAGCCTACTAATTTTTCAACAATACGTGGAACACTTCCTGCTTGACCACAAATACTGCAAGTAACACCATTTTCAACACATATTTTAATTGTTCTTTCAATTAATTTCATAACCGCTGGGTGTTCCTCTTTATAGTTTTTAGCAGTAAATTCATTGTTTCTGTCAATAGCTAAAGTATATTGTGTTAAGTCATTAGTTCCAAGACTTACAAAATCAAGACCTTCTGCAATATAATCTTCAATTATTAAAGCTGCTGCTGGGGTTTCTACCATCATTCCAAATTCAACATCTTTATGTGGAATAAGACCTACATCCGCACATAATTCTTTTGCTTTTTTAAGTTCAGCAACATTTTGAGATAGAGGTATCATAATACCTACATTAGTATAACCCTTCTCATGAAGTTTTTTAATTGCTTTAAATTCACATTGAATAAGTTCTGGCTCATCTAATTCTCTTCTGATTCCTCTCCAACCTAACATAGGATTGTGTTCAATAGGTTCATTTTCTCCACCTTCCATAGTTACAAATTCATCAGTTGGAGCATCCATAGTCCTATACCATACTGGTCTTGGATAAAATTCATCAGCTACTTTAATAATACCATTTATTAATTCTGATATAAGTTCATCTTCTTTACCATCATCAATGAACTTTTTCGGATGTGCACCAAGCCCTAACATCATATGTTCAGCTCGAAGTAAACCTACACCATCAGCACCAGTAGCTGCTGCTTTTTTCGCAGCTTCAGGCATACTTACATTAACTTTGACATCAGTAACCGTAATAATTGGTGCTGCTGCTTGAGATGTAGATGTTTCAGATTGACTAGATTGAGATTCTTCTGTTTTAATAATACCTTCATATACTAAACCTTTTTTACCATCAACAGTTACTTCTTGAGAATCTTTTAAAGTAGAAGTTGCTTCACCAGTACCAACAACACAAGGAATTCCAAGTTCTCTTGAAATAATAGATGCATGACAAGTTACTCCTCCTTCATCAGTAACAATTCCTGCAGATTTTTTCATTGCTGGAACCATATCCGGAGTAGTCATAGCAGTAACCATTATGTCTCCATCTTCGATTTTATCAAGTTCATCTAAATCAAAAATAACTTTAACAGAACCTGCTGCCATACCTGGACTTGCACCTAAACCTTTAACAATAACATCTAAATCCGTAGCATTATCAGATGAAGTAGGCTCATCAACATTATCTAATGTAGTAATAGGACGAGCTTGTAACAAGTAAAGTCTGCCTTTTTGCATAGCCCATTCAGTATCCATAGGTTTTTTATATAAATCTTCGATGGTTTTTGCCATATCGAGTAATTTTTTTAAATCCTCATCCGATAAAACTCTCTCATTACGTTTTTCTTCTGGAACTTCAACTTTTAAACTAGTTCCTTTATCATCATTAATATACATGAATTTTTTATCACTAACAGTGAGAGTTTCTATTTTACCAGATTTCTTATCAACATCATAATGGTCTGGTGTAACATCTCCTGAAACAACTGATTCTCCAAGTCCCCAAGAACCTTCAATCATTGCAACTTCTTCACCAGTTGAAGGATTGACAGTAAACATTACTCCTGCTTTTTCAGCTTGAACCATTTGTTGGACACAAACAGCAATATAAACTTTTTCATGATCAAAATCATTTTCTTCTCTGTAGAAAATAGCCCTTGCTTCAAATAAAGAAGCCCAAACTTTTTGAACATATTCTAATACTTGGTCTACACCTTTTACATGTAAATAAGTATCTTGTTGACCTGCAAATGATGCATCAGGTAAATCTTCTGCAGTAGCAGATGACCTTACAGCTACATCTGCATCATCTTCATCCACAGATTGAGATAATTGATTGTATGCCTCTACAATCATAGTTTCAATATCTTGAGGCATTTTAGTGTTAATAATAATTTCTTTTATTTTATCTGAAGCCTCTTGAAGAGCTTTAGTATCATTAACATCAGTATTTTTAAGTATATCCATAATATTTGTATTAATTTCAGTGTCACTCATGAATTTTTCATAAGTTTCAGATGTGATAACAAAACCTGGAGGTACAGGAATACCTGCTTGGGTTAACTCACCTAAGTTAGCACCTTTTCCTCCAGCAATATCAATGTCATCTTTACTTATTTTTTCAAACTTTGCAACAAACATTGGCTTTTCCCTCTTTTAAATAATTATTTTGGAAAATAACTTTTAAAATATTCAATGAAGTATAAAAATTGTACTTTGAGAATCTGTTTTAAAATTCAAAAGAAGTCATACAAATATTAGAACTATGATGTAAAAAAAAAGTAAGATATTTTAAATTTTAAAACTATTTAAAAAAATTTAAAAACTAAAAAATATCTTTAATAAATTTTTACAACATTGTTTAGTTAAATATTGTAGAAAAAACAGAATCATACAAATTTTAACTAAATGAATAATACTAAATTAAGAATTTAAATTAATTTATAAAACTAATTCATTACCTTTATCAACGATAATTCTAGTTCTAGCAGGTAATTTCATAGAAGCTCTTTTTAAAGCTGTTTTAGCATCAATAAAGTTTGTTTTATTACAGTCAATAGTAATAACTCTTTGACCACGTTTAACAATTGCTTCCACACTAACTGCTTTACCAAAAGCATTTCTCATACCACTTTGAACCCTATCTGCACCTGCACCAGTTGCCATAGGATTTTCTCTTACAATTTGATGAGGGTAAGTTCTAATTTTCAAATGATAACCATACCTACCTGCTTTTCTTTGCATAAATCTGTTAGCTGCAATCCTTGCAGCCTCTAATGAGTTGTGAGTAATTTCAGCATTTTCTTTAACAGCTAAAGAAAGAGAAATTGGAAACTCATCTTTTAAATTACCCATATCATATTGAACTATTCTTGAATTAGGGGTTTTTCTAATATATTCTCTTCTTGAATAAGCACGAACCATAATAATCCTCCCATTAATTTTTTATATAAATAAACTTCTAATTATTAATGATAAATAGCTATAAATAAGCTATATAAAATTTAAGTAAAAAATTATAAATAAAATATTTACCTATGAAATAGTAATTAGATAGAATAATAATTTATTTTTAATTAACAATTAATAAATGTTATTATAAAATTAGATAATATCATAAAAATAATATTGATTATATAATATATAATTATTAAGGATAAGTGTTATACTTAAAAAATCTGTCAATGACTTAAAATCTTACAAAATCCTGTTTAAAATTTATTAACTTTTATAAAACATATAATGATAAAAAATAAAAAGAATTTAAGATAAAATAAAAAAATATAATAAAAACTAAGGTAATATACACTAATTTAAAATATTAAGACAAAATTTAAAATTTAAAATTTAAAAATGCTTAAAATACACATTTAAATTTTTAAAAAAATAAAAAATAAAAAACATTAAGAATAATTATTTTACACAATAAAAAAAAAAGGCTAATTATGAAAATTGAATCAAATCTTAAAATAAAATACAGCAAAAAAGAATTTGCAAATATAAGTTTTAAAACTCTAAAAATAGATAATGAAGGATTTGTTAAATCTCAACTAAATGATAATGTTATAGATTTTGAAATAAATAGTAATTCAATTGGAACTTTTTTAAATACTACTGATGATCTTATTGCAAATGAAATTTTAGTTGAGGAAATTCTACAGAGTCAAATAAAGTGATCATGCAAAATAAAGAAAAAACTTCATTATAAAATAATAAATTAAAAAAATTAAAAAAAATTTCCATTATGAAAAAACTGTAAAAATAAAAAAATCTAATATGTTAAAATAAAGCTTGAAAATAGATAATATGCTAAAAATGAAAAATATATTCTATAAAAAAAAATATAATTTAATATAAATTATTAAAATTCAATAATAAAATCTATTTGATATATATAATATTTAATAAAAATGAATTCATAAATTTTAAATAAAAATAGAAATATTGTAAGAAAATTAAAGAAATAATGATTATATAACTGTTTGAATAAAACAATAAAATTCTATATATTTATATACATAATTAAATAAAATTAAAGATTATGATTATTTAATTTTTTTAATTTGAGTGTAGGTCAAAATTAAAAAAATATTTTCTGAAAATATTTAGTAATAATTTGATTATTAAATAATATCATTTATATAATTACCCAGATGATACACTTATAAAATTAAAAAAAATAATAAGATCCTGAAAAGGATGGAGTAAATAATTATGAAATGTCATTATCATGAAGATAGAGAAAGTGCAAATAATTGTGCTATCTGTGGAAAACCAATTTGTTCTGAATGTGGTATGGAAATTGGTGGAAATATTTTATGTAAAGAATGTGTAAATGCTTTAATTAGCGATAATTTATCTCAAAAAGTTACACAAACACAAAATTATGAGAGCCCAGAAGAAATTGAAAGACCTGAATTTAGTCAAAGTGCGCCGGCAGGATATAAAGAAGCTCCAAATGTACATAGTCAAGGTGCAATATATCAAGAATCTCCATCTACATTCGCTAATGAAGGTACACAATATTACACAGAAGAAAATTTAGAAAATAAATATGAAAAATATTTAGATGATCTTTATTATGATGAACCTGAAAAACATGAGTATTCACTTAAAGAACAATTAGCTCGTGATAAAGATCTTGAGAGTATTGCTCCTGTTCATGAGGCTTATGAAGAATATATGCCTTCAAATAGTTATAACGAGTGGGTCCCTGAAAATAATAGGATGAATTCATCTATAAGAAGAACAAACTTCCATAGAATTCCATCTCGTCAACAATCAGAACCTTATAGTGCTGTAGATATTATACTTACAATTATACTTGTTATATTAATTTTATTAGTAATATTCTATATAATATACTTGTTTGTATTATCTTCTAGTTATCCAACTTTCCTTGATGCATTATTTGGATTATTTACTGATCCTGGAAAGTTATTTGGAAGTTTATTTGCAAAACCTTCCTAAATTTTTTATTTTATTCTTTTTTTTGACTTATTTAACTTTTTTTTACATAATTGTTTTAGATATTATATGTTCAAATTCATCCTTCTTTACTCCTGAAAGCACAAATAGTTATCCTTTTGGTCAACTATCTGAACCATTAATATTTGTAATAATACTTCCCAAACATATTTAGAAAACTGTAAACTTAGTAATGGATGGAAAAGTACCGGTGCACCTTATATAAAAGCATTTGAAAATTCAATAGTCATGATTGTTAATTCTCCTACATTTTCTTATAATGAGGATTGTATTCAACAGAATGACGAACCAATGATATTATATAGAGATGATTTTAAAACGACAAATATAATATTCTTATTGATATTACCACTTCTTTAGTAGAATTCTCTGATTGGATTAATAACAAAAATCCGGAATATGAAATTATCAATGATACCTTTGTAAAAGGTGATTATATTATTAAATCGAAGACAAACTATTATTAAATATGAAATATGGTACCTTAATATTACATCAACAAAATAATAAAAATTAAAAAATATCAAAAACATATAAAAAGGAAAAAATATAGCAAGAATTTATAACTGATTAAATTTAAAAAAAAAGTAATATATAATAAGTAAATCTTAAAAAAAAAGTTGATTATAGTTGTTTACCAAATTTTCATTATAAATCATTTATAAATAGGTATAATAAAAGTTTAGTATTTACTATAAAAAGATAAAGATAGAAACTATTTTTCTAATCTTCATCTGCTTGTTCATCTTCACCAGTTTTCTTTTCAAAAGTGTCAACAAATTGAACCTTTTCAACATCCATGTTTTCCCAAATATCTTTTGCTATTCTAAATCTTGCAAGGGTAACATCCATATAAGGTTTTTGATCAAAACGGGTAATTTCATCTAATTTAATTTTTACAGTATCATCTTCAAAATCCACTTCAGTTTTATCAATATCCATATTTGGATATGCATAATGTAATTGGATCATACTTTTAACTTTTTCATTATCCCCTTCAACTATTTCAGCAACTTTAACATCATAAGTAAGATTTTTACCAGCTAATTCGTGATTAAAATCAAGTTTTACTCTTCCTCCACTGACAGTTAAAACTTTAGCATTTTGACCTTCAGAGGTAATTCTCATACCAGGTACAGGTTTTATACCTTGTTTTTTAAATTCTTTCATAGGAACTAACTGAATTAAGTTGGAATTTCTTTCTCCAAAACCTTTTTCTGGAGTTACTTTAACTTCTTTTTCATCTCCTTCTTTTAATCCAACAATTGCTTCTTCAATAGCAGGTAATAAATGATTTCCACCAACGACTATTGGTATTGGAGCATATTCTTTATTTTCAACAAGAATTCCTGCTTCTTCTGCTACATCTTTATAGGTTGTATCAAAAACATCTCCAGTTTCATCAATTTTACCTGTAAAATTAATTTTAACAAAATCTCCATTTTCTATTGGCATAATATTAATCTCCTATTAGTTATTCTATTTTTAAATTCATTTAATACATCTTCATTTTTATAATCTAAGATGCGTAGAGTATAAGGATATTTTTCAATATAATTGAATATTATATCTTTATTAATATTAGCTTCTAATATACTTAAAATCCTATTTTTATAATTTGAAGAAAATCCATAAGAAATAGAATTTGACAATTCTTCTAAGGTCTCAAAAGGATTTACTTCACGAATTTCAATTAATTTTGAAGCTAACTTATCATCAAATAAGTTTAAAGAGGATAATTGATCAAAAGATAAATTATTTGCATTGTCCAAAATAGTTTCCACATCTCGAATCATATGTAATGGTCCATGAGATAATTCCATGTCCCTTTTTAAGATTTTAATAGTTTCATCAGGCATCATATTTTGAACATTAGAAAAATTATTTTCTTCTACAGCTTTACGTATTAAAGTACCACTTACACCTTCAATTCTAGGAACAAATATAAATTTATCTTTAAAGTCAAAGCCTAATTTTTTTAAAGATTTTGAAAAAGATACAATTACATAATTATCTTCTTCTAATTTATCTTTCATTATAATTTCATTTGTATCCATATCAATAATTTTATAAGGTTTAGGTGCAATTCCATGACCTAATCTTATACGATTTAATATATCATCAAAACTTTCAAATGGATTATATCCTCGAGGAATAAAATCAGTGTTTAAAGCCTGAAAGATCTTACATAAACATAAGGAGTATTGACCTGAACCCATTATACCCATAGGAGGACCTTCAATCACAATATCTGCACCAACATTTACTGCAATTTCGGCTCTTGAATATCTATGTAATATATAGGGTAGTCCTCTACCACTTCTTTCAAACAATCCGGGGACTATAGCTACAAAAAGACCATTAGGTACTTTTTCTTTAGCTACTTTCATACAATGAAAATGACCATTATGTAAAGGATTATATTCAGTAAAATCTGCTATTAAAGGCATATGATTATTAGGATTATAATCATCAACTTCATCAGATAAATTATTAGATTGTGAAACTTTATAATCTTTCAAAAATGTCTTTCTATCATTTAGAATAATATCTTTTACATAATCATTTGAAAGCATAATATTATATTATGAAATAATATTTATATAATATTCTATTAAAAGATTATGTTATTTTAAAAAAAACTTAAAGAAAATGTCTATAATTTAAAAAAATAAAATTTTAAACAATGACAAATATATTGATTTAAAATAAAAAAATTAAATATTAATATTAAAAAATTAAGAATTATATGCTCTTTATAAGATAAAAATCAGAAAAAAAAGTTAATTAAAATAAAATTTAACAAATAAAACCAAAGTTATTGCTTAAATTAAATATTTAATTAATAAATTAAATAATATAAAAATAAAAATGATTGGATAAAAAAAGGTAATATTTATGAATAATCTACTAATTAAAAACTGTAAATTAATAGGTAAATCTGGAGAATACTGTATTAAAATTGAAGATGGAAAAATAACAAAGGTTTCAAAACTTAGTGAGCCCTCAGATAAGATTATTGATGTTAAAGGCCAAATCGTTCTACCTGGTTTAATAGATCCTCATGTACATTTTAGAGACCCTGGTCTAACATATAAAGAAAATATGAAAAGTGGATCTATGGCTTCAGCAAATGGTGGGTTTACAACTGTTATTGATATGCCCAATACAATTCCTAAAACTAATACATTAAAAGCATACAAAGAAAAATTAGAAATATCCAAAAAGAAAAGTGTAATAAATACATTGATTCATGCAGGAGTAAATACTTTTGAAAATATGAATGAAATTGCTAAATTAAATCCAGTATCCTATAAAATATTTACAGATTTAGAAAGTGATAATTCTCTTAATGAAATTTTTTCTAATATTTCAAAATTAAAGATGGATAATCCCTTAGTAACAATTCATTGTGAAGATAAAAAGATTGTGGAAGATTCAACAGAAATGATGAAGAATAAAGGAACAAATAAACCTATTGACTATGCTTATGCAAGACCTTCTCAAGCAGAAGATACTGCAGTTATGAAAGTCATTAATTTAGCTAAAAAATATAATCTAAAAATACATATTTGTCACTTAAGTAGTAAAAAATCTTTAGAAATTATAAAAAATAAAATAGATGATGTGGATATTAGTTATGAATTTACACCACATCACTTACTACTTAATGCAAATGCATTTAACGATTATGGAAACATAGTTAAAACCAATCCACCACTCAGATTAGAGGGTGAAAATTTAAGTATTTCTAATGTAAATGAGAGTTCAATTATTGGAACTGATCATGCACCTCACAGTCTTGATGAGAAAAATAATATTGTTTGGCAATCACCATCAGGTATGCCTAATATTGAAAATATATTAAGTTTAATGTTAACTGAAGTAAATAATAAAAAATTAGATTTAAGAATCATTCCTAAAATATTATCAGAAAATGCTGCAGAAAGATTTAATTTAAAAGGAAAAGGAAAAATAGAAAAAGGTTATGATGGAGACTTAACCGTAATAGACCTTAAAAAAGAAGGGCAATTTGATGTTAATAAATTTTATACTAAAGGAAAATACTCAGCATTTGATAAAACAAATTATAAAGGTAAAGCAACAATGACTATTGTAAATGGAAAAGTAGTTATGGAAGATAATATAGTTTATGATAATTAAAATAATCAAATACTTATAAATATTATATTTAAAAACAGAAAATTTTTGGAAAATCAAAAAACTGAATAATTTGATTTTAAAAAAAAATTAAAAAAAGAAAAAAAGATAGATGGAAAATCCATCTAATTATTTGCTTATTTCATACACAAACCATCTTTTGGACATGCATCAACACATTGACCACAAAGGGTACAGAAACCAACAACAGGTAAGTTGCCGTCTTCTTTAAATTTCAACATGTCATATGGACAAGCAGAGATACAATCTCCACATTCATCACATTTAGATGGGTTAGCAGAAATCCTATTTCTCATTACAGTCTCATCACCAATGGTTACTTCAAATTCATCTAAAATTAAAGCATCATTAGGACAAGCTGCTGCACATGCACCACATCTAGCACACATAGTAAATGATGGTTTATCATTACTTTCTACTTGTTCTGGTAATTTCATACCAGTTTTACTAACTACACGAATAGCTTCAGTAGGACAAGCAATAGCACATGCTCCTGTGAAATCACATTTTTCAGCATCTCTAGAAATACCTAAAGCATCAGCAGGGGATGCTTCACCATATTCAACATCTAAAGAAATTGCATCAACAGGACATAATTGTTCACATAAACTACATGCTGCACAAACAGCAGGAAGTTTTACAGACAAAGTAGTTCCTTTACTTTCAATGAAATCTCCAGGACATGCTTCAACACAAGTGTTACATCCAAGACAAGTACTTTCATTGAGAGTGAAAGATTTAATTTCTTTAGAACGTTTGGAAGGATACCTGTTTTCAGAAATAAATACTGCATTCCAAGGACAAGTTTGAGCACATACAGCACATTTAATACATTTGGTTTCATCAATTGAAATTGAATCACCAATTTTATCTAATGTGATTGCTTCAGCAGGACACTCAGAAACACAAGTTCCACATCCAACACAATCTTGGATAAATATAGGTCCAGTAATTTCAATATCTCTAACTTCAGGTTCAATTAAACCTGGAATACCAATAACATCCATTGGACAGATTTCTACACATTGTTTACACATTACACAGAAACCTTCAATAGGCATGTTTTTAGCATCTTTTAATTCAAGAGTTTTAGGTGGACAAACATCCATACATTTAGGTTCTCCACCACATTTATCACAGAGGGCTGGATTATATGATATTCTGACTTGTGTATTACCTTCATCATCAACAGCTACTTCATCGACTGTTAGTGCACCATTTGGACAAATTTCAGCACATTTAGGTTCTCCACCACAAGTATCACAGAAAACAATTTGTTTTTCTCCTACTTGAATAGCAGATGAAGGACATGTACCTTCACAAGCTCCACATTTGATGCAGTCGTCTTGATTGACTACTATCATATATTCACACCTCTAGATTTTTTTAACTAAATTACCGTCACTATCAATAACTTCTAAAGTTGAAAGTCTCATTTGACTATCCATACTGTGAGTAGCACAGGATAAACATGGGTCGTATGCTCTGATAACCATTTCCATTAAGTTGAAAATTGAATCATCTACTTCTACACCAGGTTTAATGTGGTTTCTAGCTACTTGATCAATACCCATTTCCATAGCAGGGTTGTTTTGAATAGTTGCAACAACAATATTTGCTTTAGTAACTAAACCTTTATCATCAGTTGCATAATGGTGGATTAAAGTACCACGAGGAGCTTCTACAATACCTGCACCTTCTCCAGCAGTTAATTCTAATTCATCAGGGAATTTTTTACCAGATAAATCTTCTTCTAATGCATTAGCTGCACATTCTGCGGAAGCTAAGATTTCAATAAGTCTAGCCCAATGGAATAATAAAGTTTCTTGAGCATATCCGAAAGTGTCACGGAATTCTTTTAATCTTTCTTGTGCAAGAGGAGCTTCTTTAGGCATGCTGTCACAAACATTTATCCTTGATAAAGGAGCAACTCTGTAAATACCTTCAGGGTAGCCTAATTCTTTAATGTAAGGGAATTTTAACCAGGAGTAAGGTTTTACGTGTTCTGCAACAATGTTTTGATATTCTAAATTGTTGTATTCGTATTCAATATCTCCTTCTTTACCACAAATTCTTACATTACCATTGTAAACATCCCATACACCATCTTTAACTAAACCACAGTGACGGGTAGGAGCAAAATTACCTAAATCTTTAACTAAATCAATATTTTCTTCAAAAATAGGAATAGCTAAATCTAAAGTAGCTTGTGCTAATTCAACATTGTCTTGTGCTCTTTTTAATAATTCTTTTTGTTTATCATCAGATAACTCAGTAGAGATTCCACCAGGAGTAGATGAAGTAGGGTGAATAGGACGACCACCTATTTCTCTTACCATTTCCAAACCGTTTCTTCTCATATTAATTGCTTGTAAAGCAAGTTCTGGTTGATCTTTAATAATTTGGAAAACATTTCTAGTTTTCCTGTTTGCATTAGGAATGATTAAATCAGGAGCTGAAAGGAAGTAGAATGAAAGTGCGTGTGAGTGCATATATGAACCCCAGTTCATAATTTCTCTCATTCTGTAAGCAGTAGGTAAGATTTCATCATCATCAAATCCGTAAATTTGATCAACAGCTTTAGCTGCAGCTAAATGGTGTTGTACATCACAGATACCACAAATCCTAGGTACTAAACGTGGTAATTCTTCTGCTGGCCTACCTTGTAAAAATTTCTCAAATCCTCTAAATTCCATAACATGTAATCTAGTTTCATCAACATTACCTGCATCATCTAAAAGAACGGTAATTTTTGCGTGACCTTCAATACGAGTTACAGGTTCCATAGTTAGTTTTGCCATTCTATTTGCCTCCTTTTTGCATTTTCATCGGTACTAAAGCAGCTGGTAAAGTGTAAGAATAGAAAGTACCAACTAAATCATCTAATTGTCCTGCAACTTCTTCAGGATCAACAGTTTTATCATCACCGACACGGTAATCTGAAGCAATAGCACTAATCATTTTTGCTCCAGCATCAACGATTTTTGCAGTAGGTCCGTAACATCCTCTACATGGGATAGCTATACCTGGACATTCAGCACCACATAATGATACTGTTGCAGGTCCTAAACATACTAAACCTTGTGCAATTAAACATAAATCATCTTCAGGTTTACCAACTTCCATTTGTCTTTTAACAAAGTCCATAGCTAAACCTTCAGGTGGTTTTTCTCTAGGACAAACTTCACATAAGTTTGTAGTAGGTAACTCAATAGTACCTCCTTTAAGTAAAGTTAATACAGCTTCTGCAATAACATCAGATCTTGGAGGGCAACCAGGAATAATTAAATCTACATCAATAGCTTGTGGTAATGATCTTACCCTATTTTCTAAATGAGGTACTTCTTCATTAGGAATAAGTCCTTCATCATTAGGAGTAGATACTGAGTTAATATATGCTTCAGTAGTTAATTCGTCTACAGTGTGTAAGTTTCCAAGACCTGGAATACCACCATATACAGCACAAGTACCGAATGCAATAACTAAATTAGATTTTTCTCTTAATAATTCAGCTAATTCTCTGTTTTCATCATTTCTGATTCCACCTTCAATGATACAAACATCTAATTCAGGAATTTCATCATATTTTGTATCACATAAAACTGGACTGAATTCGAAATCAGCTAATTCTAAAATATCAATTAATGATTCGTGGAAATCTGCAATTGCTAAGTGACAACCTGAACATCCACCTAACCACATGGTTCCAATTTTAATTTTATCTGCCATTATATTTCCTCCACTTAAGCCTCAATTTGTTCTTTTAAAGGTGAAGGTCCTAAATCTTTAATTTTAGCAACCATCATTCTTACAGTGTTCGCGAATTTTTCACCTTCAGATGCGGAAATCCAATCGTGGTATAATCTTTCTCTTTCAATACCTAATTCTTCAATTAAGTTGTAAATTATTCTCATTCTTCTGTCTAATTTATAGTTTCCTGCATCATAGTGACAATCACCCATGTGACAACCTGCTACAATTACACCATCAGCACCTTCTCTAAATGCTTTTAATACAAATTGTGGGTCGATCCTACCAGAACACATTACACGAATAACCCTTATGTTAGGTGGGTATTGCATCCTAGCAGTACCAGCAGTATCTGCTCCTCCATAGGAACACCAGTTGCAACAAAACATTACAATTTTTACTTCTTCTGCCATAGAGTTTAACCTCCTCTACTATTAAATTTTTTTCAAAATATCTCTTTAAAAATTTAAAGAAGATATTTGATTTTTTCTTTTATTAAAACGTTTTAATTAATGAAATATTTTAAAAAAATTTTTTTAAAAAAAACCGAAAATATATTCATTAATACTTTTTTTGTACCTCAATGAGCTAGCTCAGCTTTACATTAATGTACTAATAAAATATTACTTCAAGATTTAATATAAAGGTTACTTGGAAATTAAAATCGAAATCTTTAAATATAATAAAAAGATTTTTAGGTATACCAAAATATAATTAAAAGGTTTTAAAATCCCTGTTAATAAAATAAGTAATAAAATGAGAATATAATTTAAAAAAAATCCATAAAAAAGATAAAAATAAAAAATCAAAATAATAAAATTAATTCATTAAGATACGAAGTAAAAATATAATAAATAAAAAAATTCCTAAAAAAGTAATAAGAAAATTAAATTAAAATTAAATGAATAAATCAATGTTTGAAAATAAATAAAAAAAATTAAATAAAGAAAAAAGGTAATTACATACCTTTAACACTCATATCAATCATTTTTTTAGTATAATCTGCAAGAATAGGTGGAAGACCAGTAATATCCATGTTTAAAAATCCTCTAACTATCATAGAAGCTGCTTCTTCTTCACTGAATCCTCGAGAAGTAAGATAATAAATTTCATCTTCATCTATTTTACCAACAGCTGCTTCATGTGAAAGTTCTAAACCTGTAGAATTAGCTTCCAAAATTGGAACTGCATAAATAGAAGAATCATCAGATAAAACTAAACCATTACATTCTACATGACCTTTAACTTCTTGTTTATCTCCTTTGATATGTCCTCTTGCAAATATTTGAGCAGAATCATTAGCAACAGCACGAGAAATAGCTTCAGCAGAACTATTATGACCTGTAAGAACAGCACGAGAACCCATATCTATATTAGAAGTTTTCTGTCCAGACATAATACTCTGGAAAAGAGCCTTAGAATTAACACCTTCACAATAGGTAGTAGGGTATGATTGTATGGAATTAACAGGACTAGTTAAAATATAATTGTTAATATAAGTAGAATTATCTGCCTGTTTAATAGCTGTTCTTGGACGAACCTCAACTTGTTCAGCCCAATTATGAACCATAGTGAAAGTAATTTTAGAACCTGGTTTAAGATAAATTTCACTAACACCTACATGAAGTGCAGAAGAAATATCCTCTCCAGTTGCACAACCGGTAATTAGATGTAATTCAGAATTTTCCTCAGCAATAATGATATTGTGAGCGGTTTGCATAATATCAGTATCTGCAATAAACATACAAGCTTGAACAGGGAAAAATTCCTTAGTTCCAGGTTTACTTCTTACAAAATAACCACTAAAAGTCCCATCTTCTTTTTCTTTAAGAGCAGCCTCAGCAGTATATTTATCTGCATCTGGTTTTACAGCATTCCATAAATAATTTTCTAACCAATCATATTTCTCTAAAGCAACACCTGTATTCATTAATTCAATATTATCAGATAATTCAGATGTGAAAATATTACTCTGGTCCATTTGAAGAAAAGAACCTGCTCTATCACTTTCATCAGAATCGACTCCAACAGAAAGTAGAGTATTTTGATCTTTTTTAGACAAATCATTTAAATCATCAATTACATCAATAGCATTTACTTCTTCAGATGAAAAATTCTCAATAGTAATATCTGTACCTAATGCTGCTTTTTTATCTTTTGCATTTTCTGCATCTTCATAAACATTGCGCACACTTAACACATCCTGTAAAACCATTCTTACGGATTTCTAGTAAAATCTCATCAGGATTTCCTGAACAAGCAATTTCACCATCCATCAACACATGAGCCTTATCAGCTTTAACAAAATTTAAAATATAACCTAAATGAGTAATAAGTAAACCTGAACGTTTACGTTGTTTTATTCTTTTATGTTTATCTAATATTACATTTAACTCTTCAGCAAGAAGTTCAACGTTTTCAATATCAACACCAGAGTCCGGTTCATCAAACATAGTAAAATCTGGTTGTTGAGCTAAAAGTTGAAGAATCTCTGATCTTTTAACTTCTCCTCCAGAAAAACCTAAATTTACATCCCTATTTAAGAAATCTTCACTAAATTTAAGTTTATTAGCTAATTCTTTCATCCTAGGATTTAATTCCTCATTTTCATTTTGACCAGATTCATATTTTAAAAGGTCTTTAACAGTTATACCTCTGATTGCAGGAGGATTTTGGAAACTAACACCTATTCCTAAAGCAACTCTTTCAGAGGTAGGTAAATTTGTAATATCTTTACCCTTAAATTTTATACTTCCCTGAGTAATATTATATTTTGGAAAACCTAATATAGATAAAAATAATGTACTTTTACCAGCACCATTAGGACCTAAAAGTACATGAGTCTCTCCCTCATCTATTGAAAGATTAACATTTTTTAAAACTTGTTTACCCTCAACTTCAACAGCTAAGTTGTTTATTTCAAGTAACATAATCTATCACCATTAAACTTATAAAATAATCATTAAATAAACAATAAAAATGAAAATTATATATGATAATTTTATAAAATCTGCTAATAAAAAAAATTATTTTTAAATATATTTTTGAATTTAATTCTTATAAACATTATTAATATGAATATGAAAATTTTCAAAAGATATTAAAAATATTTTAATGAAATATTAAAAGAAAAAAGTATATGAATAAAATAAAGTAAAAATATATAAATTTATGCTAAAATAGGAAAAATAGAATAATAATATAGAATTTAACTAAAATATTATTAAATAAATAGATAAAAAAAGTAGATAATAATTTATTCTGTAACTATAATAAATTCTCCAACTTTTTCAACTTTAGAGAATGGTACAAGTAATAAATCATCTTTTCTTTTTGCATCTTTAATATGGATATTATGACCATCTTCTACTTTGATTGCAATATCTACAATTTTACCAGTTTTATCATTAATAATAAGCTCATCAAGAACACCAAGAATACGAGCATTATTAGATGCTACTTGATAATTCTTAACTTCACTCCATAATTTTTCTTCTCTTTTTTGAACACTTTTTCTGTTTTCCATGATTCCACCATGATAAAATTTAATATTCACTAAGATATTTAATTTTTATAATATTTAAATTAAACTAAAATTTAGAAAAAATAAAAAAAAAATCTATTAAAAATATGAATAATTATAAAAAAATAAATTTAAACTTATAAAAGAAAGAAAAATATCTTATAAAAATATCTTTGAAAATAGTTAATTGAAAAAAAATTATCTAAAAAACAGAATTATATTAAAAATTGAAAAAGAATTGAAATAAACTATTTTAAATCTTCTAGAAGCTTATAAGCTAAATCAACATCTTCAAGAGAGTTTAAATTAATAGCAAGTTCCATATCCTCTCTAATTAATTCATATTGATCTTGAATCGTATTAACTGATTTTAAAATATTTAAACCTACTGGAACGAGACCCTTATACTCAAATTCAAAAGAAATATTATACTTTTTATAAACTTCAACTGGTATTTGAACAGATAATGCCTCTGTATTAATTTTAAAATACTGTCTTATTATATCATCAATAATATTATTGTTAATAAATGGTAAATCAGCATTAATTATAACAAGAGTATTTTCAGTAGAAATTTTTTCAAAAAGCTCTAATAAATAGGATAAATCTTCAAGATAACCATTACCTGGAGTTTCAATATAATAATTTGAATCAGCTAAAATAGAATCATCAAATTTTAAAAATTTATTAGATATTAAATATTCCTTAGTATTAGGAGTATTTGGACTTACTGCAGCAACAATTGAATCTATATATTGAGATGATTCTAGATTAGAAGTAACATAATCAATTAAAGGAGAATTATTAAATTTAAAAAGGGTTTTTTCGGTATTTCTTTTTAATCTAGTAGATAATCCTCCTGCCATTATAACTGCAATAATCATAAAATCACTAAAAAAGGAAATAAAAAAAGTAAAAAAAAACTAAAAAATTGAAAAAATATTAAAAATTATTTACCTTTACCTTGGAGTTTCATTCTTTTACCTAAAATACAGTTTCCACCTTGATGACCTCCAATAGGATTTTTAGTAGTACCCATAGAGTTCATACAACGAGCCATGATTGCTGAACCAAGAGCTAAACCATCTTCAACAAAAACTGTATTTGCAAATTTATCCTCTGAATATTCTAAAATTAATTCTGGTTTACGACCAGTAATTCCTGCTCTACCTGTAATACCAAGAACTGAATCTTCAGTAATAGCATTTTCAGCAAATGCAACATCAAGAGTCCTATATACAATATTAGCAGAAACATAATCCATAGTAGCAACTAAAGTAGCAAGGCCATCATTTTCATATATTTCATGACCTAAATTCATTAAATCTTGTAATTTATCACCATTTACTCCAACATCACAACCAATTAAAAGAGTACCTGCTTCTTCTGCAGCTTGAGGATTAATTGGAACTGTTCCAAATCTATCTACATCACTAGGAACTTTACGAATATCAATAAGTTTGTGGACTTTATCAGCATTAGCTTTAGCTTTATCCTTATCTCCTTTTTTATCTAATTTAGGATCATATAAATCTAAAGCAGCCCCATTTTTTGGATCAACCTTATCAGTACCTTTAGCAAGAGAATCAGATACAACACCTGCAAGACCTAAAAAGTTACCTACAGTATTAGCATATGGCCTATCATCATTAACTATACGACCAGCTAATGTTGAACCAAAATCAAGTGAAACACAAGGATTTCTATAATCAACATCAGTCCATTTTGAACCTAATTTAATACCTGCAGTTACAAGTTCTCCTTCCATCTCATTTGCAGTTTGTTGCTTACCTTTAGGAGGTTTGACACTTACTACTGCACCATCAAATATTACATTATCAAGTAAAGTAAATTTTTGTAGTCTTTCAGGAAGTTGTTGTGGACTCATTGCAGGAGACATTTTCTTAGGAGGAATTCCTATATCTAAACAACCATCTGCAAGAGCAATAACAAGTTGACCTGCCTCTTCAGCAGTAGCAAAACCTGCAGTTACACCAGTACTTCTTACAACGAAATCTAAATCTTCGTCTTTATCAACACCTGCTTTTTTAAGAGACTGTAAAACAGTTTCCCCAATCATTTCAGCAACAGCTTCTTTGGTTAACTCTATTCCCCAAACAGTTTTACCAAAAACTTGTTCACCTGGTTTTGGAGCTCTAATATCCCTTGTCATACGGACAGTTTTATTTAATAAATAACATTCACTATTATTTAAATTAGTAGCAGTTAAAACACATTTGGTAGTAGTGTTACCTAATTCCACAGAAGCAGTAACATAATAAACATCTTCTTTTACTTGATAAGCTGCACTTTGAGGCCTATTAGTACTAGCTTTAAGAGTAGCCAAATCTTGAGGTTGACTATGAGCAATTATAGGTTTAGGACCTCTTTTAAATAAATTACTAAAAAATGACATTTAATTACCTCCCAATATAATAAAATTTATTAAAAAAAATTTAATATTAATTAAGTTTATTTTTAAAATCGGAATAATATAAATTTTATTAAATAATTGGCACTTTCAAAAACTTATGTAATTTTAATTTTTACAAGTTACACAACCCAAAAATTATCCATCGATTTATGATTTATTTTTAATTTAAAAATTTATAACTTAATATATTAAGTTGAAATTCTTAATTTTTCTAAGGTAAAAAAATGGAAATAAAAGTTATCACACAAGTTTTTGAAAGTGCCAAATAATTTTAATAAAATAAAAAAAATTATGAATCAAATAATTAAAGATTAAAAATATGAAATAAAAACAAAATTAGGGTAAAAAAAAATACAAAAAATTATTAAACAACATTAAATTAAAAATTAATTCAATTACAAACATAATAAAAACAGAATATAAAACTATAATTTTAAAAAAATGAGTAAAACAAGGAAAACAACTAAAAAAAACTTTAAAAAAAAAATTGAAATGATTAGATGAAAACATCTAATCTAAACATATCTATAACAATTTGTTGTATGGATGGTCTTCAACACATTCAGTTCCAATATCCGCAGCAGCTTCAGCCATAAACATATCGTTCATTGCAACAGCAGGGAAAACTTTGGAAGTGTTTTCAATAGGACCGTATAAACAGAAGTCCCCACCAACAGTAACTTGTATAAGATCAGAACCAATATCACAAACAGGCCAGGATTCTGGATTTTCTTTTTTCCATCCTTTTAACCAGTCCCATGCAGAAGGTACGTTGTGGATACCGGAACCTACAGGGTAACCCCATTTGGATTTTTCTGCAAATGTAGTCCTTACAGCAGGACCTGCACCTTGTCCGATAGGAGTAACAGCTACGTCCATGAAGTATTTGGATACTCCACATTCTTCAGCCATTTGAAGTACACCTTTATCGATGACACTTCCACCAGTTTCCCAAATATCAATTTTACCTTCAACACCAGCTTGCATTGGGTTGAATCCTAAAATAATAGATGCTTCAATATCAGTAGCAGTTAAAGCATCTAATTCTTCTTGTTCACAAGACATGTTTAAAGAGTTGTAAATACCTCTGTCACAAAGACCAGCTTCTTGACAGTATTCTACACCAGCAATTTTTGCATCTGCACCAGTTGAATCAATCAAGAATGGTTTGTCAGAAATATCTCCAACAAATTCTAAATATTTAACCATAGATTCTGGGGTAGGACCGAAAGTTTGAATAATACATGGGTTTCCTGTAACATCCGCCATTTCTTCCATTTCTTTGATTAATCCTTCAGCAGCATCTTTATCAAATACACCTGCTTTAGGATCACTAATAATTTTATGTCCACCATAAAAGATTGTTCCACAGAGTACGGTTGGATATTCACCAGGTTGTCCACCGACTTTTACTCCAGCAACATCTACAACGACTTGTTCTTTTTCAAATCTAAACATTATATTAACCTCCACTTTAAATAATTCCAGCCATCAATATAAAGACGACTATTGCAAGACCAATTATTAAACCGTATAATATACCTATATCCCTACCAGTTTGTTGGCCTAAACGTTGAGAATATTCTCCTAAAGCAAAATCTACTTTTTCTTCAGCTTTATCTAATTTTTCCATAGCTGCTTGAAATTCTTCAGGATTGACCATTACAGATGGTATTGTATTATCATCAGCCATTTATAACACCTCTATAATCCGCAAAGTTTAACAATACAAGGAAGAAGTACTAATATAATAAATGCTGCAACAATTCCCCAACCAATACCTCTAACTCTTGTGAAATTTAAAGCAACAATAGCTCTTCCTTCTCTTCCAATAAGCTTTGAAGAATAATCAATTTCTTCTGATACTTTTTTTATACTTTTAGTGTTAGGACTACTTGAAATTTTCATAATAACCCTCCAATGTTGTAGAATATGATTAGACTAATACCACAAATAAGCATAGCAAATACCATACCTACCATAATACCTTGGACTTTACCTGCATAATCTCCAGCTAAATTCCTTTGAATAGCACCAATCATTTTTATTTCAGTTTGAATATTCCTCATTCTAGCTTCGATTAAAGCAGTTTCAGGTGATACCACTTTAACTTCTTCTCCACTATCTTCATCATCGTCACTGTCAGAAACTTCAATAACCATAGCTTCTTCTTCAAAAGCACCAGGGTCTTTTTCTACACACTCTTTAACTTTGGAAGTTATTGAACCAGTATCTTCATTATCAATCATTGAAACAAGTTCTAATTGTTGTTGGAATCTTTCAACACCTTCCATTGGAACGTTTTCTACGAAAGGAATAGCTCCAGTAGCACCAATAACTTTTTTCTTCTCTGGGTCACATCCATTAGCATGTAAAGCTTCGAAACATTGACCTGTAATATGTCCTTGTACTTCAGATCCACAAATAACTAAGAATCTAATATTAGGATTAGAAATAATATTACCGACAACTTTTTCTACACCAAGATTTTCTGTGTGACATGGGCCTGCAAGTGCAGCTCCTGCATCTACACATTCTTCAAACATTTCAGATGCTAAAGTTACTACAGCAACAGGACTTTCTGGGTCACCAACTGAATATTCACCAGTGACAATAGGCCATCCACTTGCAGGTGATTTTTTATCAGCCATCTATAAAACCCCCAGTTTCATTAATATTGGCATAATTGCAAATATGATTAAAGCTGCAATTAAAAATCCATATACAAAGTTTGTTAACGCACCTGCAGTTACATATGATCCTTCCCTATTAGGAGCAGCACCGACTGGAGAACTATGAGGATCTAATGAATTTATTAATTCTTCTGCAGCGTCATCAATTTTATCTATTTCTGCATTAATATCATCCATAGATAAAATAACTAAATCTGATCCACCAGCACCTAACATACCAGAAACTGGATCTAAGTTGAGATTCATTTCAGGTATAATATTAATAAATGGTAACATTTCTGCCATAATTATTCCTCCTATTGCTCAACTTCTGGCCATAATCCTGACCATTTAACTTCAGAAGCAGCATCATATGAAGCTTTAATGAAACTTCTGAAGGATATAATCCAACAAATTAATCCGACTACAATAATAGGTAAAGCGACATAGTGTAAAGTGAGTATGGAACAAATACCAACTATAGTCATTGATATAAATGCAGTATGACAAGCACATTTAAATGTTCTTACAGGATCTTCATTAGGACCTAAACATGCGTTATAAGGATGTTGAACAGCCATAGTGTTTAAGATAAATAATAATCCTATAATTCCAGATAAAACTACAGTATTTAAAATAACACCTAAATCAAGACTACCTGCAATAGCTACAGAAAATCCAATTAAAGATAAAGCAGCTGCACCACCAAGTTCTGCAGTACATCTTATCATAACAGGGATTTTCATACCTATAAGTTTTTTAGCAATAACTGCAATTACTAAACCGATGAATAAACCAATGACAAGTGCAATAACTGGTCCAATAAATTCTGCACTAAGGCCTCCTAAAAATTTAACCAAATATTTATGAGCAATAACTAAACCAGCTAATGAAGAAATAACTCCCCCACCTAAAGACATATATCCTATAGATGGTACACCAGTACCTAAACCGTAACTAGCAACTCTACTAATAGCATTTGCTCCCCATAAGATTGCACAAACTGCACCAAGTGCAGCTAATAAAGGACCTATTGTAGGGTTAAATGCTGATAAACAAATTAAGACTAAACCGCCAACAATACCTAATATTAACATAAAATTTTCATTAGTTACAACACTGTCAGCCATTTTAAATACCTCCTACAATAAAACAAGTGAAAATTGCAACAACTAAAGATGCAATGATACTAGCAAGAGCACCTTTTGGAATTCTTTTGAATTTAGGATCATGGAAACCTTCAATGGTTCCACCAATATTATAAGAAGCAATTACTGAATTGACAAAGAACAAACCAATTGAACAAATAGCAGCAATAATAATAATAGTTTCAGGACTTGGATTTGCAACAATAGTTTTGAAAGACTGTTTAGCTACATCAGAAATAGCATAGAAAGATAAACCTCCCCCTAAACCACCAAGAGCACCACCAATAAGTCCACTAACAAAGGATACTGTAGGTACACCGTGACCTTCAGTACCAGGAGTTTTATAAGCTTCTTGTGGTAATTTAGTAACAGGATCCTTTTCAACTTTAGCAGAAACAGGAATAACACCTGCACCATATACGTAGATAAGGTTTGCAAAGTACATTGTAATACCCATCATCATAGCTGCACCTATAGCACCTGCAATAATAATTATTATTGGATTTTCATTTGCCATTGAAGCAGCAGTAATAAGACCAGTCATACCTGCACCAGCAGCTAACATAGCAGTACCAGTACCTACACCAGTTGCAGTAGCCATAGCCGCAGGAGCTCCTCCTACAGGAATAAAATGTACTCCAGCACCCATTGCTACACCAGCTATTACTAATAATATAATCATTAATATAATACTCATGATATAACCTCCTTATTCGTCTTCATATGGTCCATAAGTATTCCTTGCAAAAGTCTCTAGTTTGTAATTTAAGATAATTAAAATAAGAATAATTATGATACCTGCGATTTGACCGCCAGTTACACCGAATACTACAACAATCCAGAAACTTAAAAATACAACTAATCCGAAACAGAATCCAGTGAAAGGTCCACCGAATCTAGCACAGAATCCAACTACATCAATAGAGTTTCTAGCACCTAAAGCATTTTTATTAACGATATCTCCTTGAATAGCTACAGGAGTACCTTCACCAAATTTGAATTTTTGATATAAACTTTCGGTTCCGTAGTAAACATCACCGGTTCCAGAACCAATAGCTCCAATAGTAATACCCCAAAGTACACCTAAAATTGGTAAAGTGAAAGTATGTAACGGAGCAATATTACTTCCAGATCCGAGTGGAATAGTCATTAAATAAGCCATACCTGTAATACAAAAAGTAGCTAAAAATCCATGAGCTGCAATAGGTCCAAGACATTCAGTCAATGCATCCATAAATAAAGGTTGATTGAATTGTTTTGATTGACCTACGATACGTCCCATATAGGAAGATACTGCATAAGCAGAGAGAACAATAGCAGCAATTAAAGATCCAATAGCGATTGAAATAATAGGTATGATTCCTAATTGCATACATACAAAAGCAACAGATGCAGAAGTACCACACCATACACCGTATGAACATGGTTCACCGGAAGCTGCCTTATTTATAAGTCTATGTAAATGTCCCATTTGTGGAGCTAACTGAACTTGTGAGTTAGGGTTACTTTGTGATCCGACATCAGATTCTAAATCTTCTGCAGCACCACCAATAGTTGCAGCTACACCCATCAATGCGACAACACCTAATGTTAAAGGGTCCATATTTTTTTCCTCCTTAGTTTTTATTAAATTGATTATTTAATAAACGTGAAATAAAGATTTAAGTAAACTTGTATAAAATAACAAGAAAAAAAATTTTTTTTATATACTTATTCTCTAAAATCATCAGTCAAAGACTAATGTATATAATAAATATTTAAAGTTTTTTTATAAAAACTTTTCCAAAAATTTTATAAAAATTATGTAAACTTAAAAAAATAAAAAAGAAAAAATAGGTGTTAATACACCTATTTAGCTGGAATAATTAAAGATCTTTCTCCATCAGGTTGGAATTCTCTTAAAGCACCTTTTGCGAATTCAGCACGAGGTTGAGTGAAGTCAAAACTTAAGTTTTTATCAGCAAATGCAATTTTAATTAATGGGTTGTATACAAATGCATCTCCACGTGCAGCGTGAGGAGCTTGTGAAATACCTGCGTATTCACCTTGGTGACCTACGTTCATTGCATAGTTAGGATAGTTAGGACCTCTCATTTCAAGTGGTAAACCTTCATCGTTTCTGAATGAGAATACGTTAGATGCACCACATTGATCTTGTAAATCGTAACCGTAGAATCCTAATCTGGAATGTTGTTCTTTGTGTAAGTATTGGGATAAGTACCAAGCACTTAAACCGGTTTGAGCATTTCCAGTTGCAAATGCAGTAGAACAACCTGCAGCAGCTGCAACAACAGCAGCCCTTTGAGATCCACCAAATTGTGTTTCAAGTAATGCAGGGAATTCTTCGAATTGTTCTAAGGAATAGAAAGTAACTTCAGAACCAACATCAAGTACAGTGTCCATGTTGTTAGGTGCTTCAGTTAATCCGTATTTATCTTCAACATAATCTTTACCATAGTAGGTGAAGTCATCAAGTACATTATCAGTATATGCTGCAGTAGCATATTGAGTGAATCCTACACCACCAGACATGTAAGAACCTAACCAAATTTGGTCGTATAATCCAGCACCGGTAGCTACTACATCTAAGGTTATTCTTACAGGATCATCTGGGTTTACTCTGGAAGATTGACAGATATCAGCTAAGAAACCGAATGGAACTCCACCAGGTTCGTTTTCTGCTCTTGCTCTTCTTTGAGGTAAAGCAGTACCCATGTGAATAACTTCTGCGTGTTTGGATGCATATGCGAAATCTCCAGTTGCACCTTCACCAGCACATTGGTTGTATGCAGAAATCATTGACATACCAATTTGCATAGCAGACCATCTAGAGGTAGTACCTCCATCACAAACTCTTCCTACTAAAGATGGAATCCTTACAGCTTGCCAAATTTTATCTCCAACTTCAGCTTTAAGAGCTGCTGCTTGAGCTTCTGGGAATTCTTTGTTAATGTCTAAAACATAACATTTATCAATTTCATCAGCTAATTCATCGTCACCAGTAAAGATTTTTACGTAACTGTCTGCTACTAAGTATGGGTTAGTTTCTACCATATGTTCTTGGACAACTGCTGCACCAGGCATAGAGTGGTTAACAGTTTCTAAGTAATTGGTAATAGTTTCAGGAGTTACTTCCATACCTAATCTTCTTTCAAGAACGTTGTGAGCAGTGTTTAATCCTACAATAACAGTTCTTCTAATATCATCCCACATTTGTTGCATAGCAGCGTTGTTGATGAAGTGTAAATCGTCCCCTTCTACATAAGTATCAGTAGTAGATAATTGGTAAGGCATTAAAGTCCTTTGTCCTAATGGACTACCAACATCTGGGTTGTACATAGGAATACCTCTTTTATCTGCAATGTCTTTACCTGCATTGTAGAATTCGGTTTTCCTTTCAGATTGTTTCCAACCACCTAAATTATAGAAAGTGGTGGTTTTTGCATCTGGGGATTCTTTGAATTTTTTATTTAATGCATCAATGAATTTTTTATCAGCCATAATAACAACCTCCCCTATTCAGGGCAATATCCT
This sequence comes from uncultured Methanobrevibacter sp., assembly GCA_900314605.1. Taxonomy (GTDB): domain Archaea; phylum Methanobacteriota; class Methanobacteria; order Methanobacteriales; family Methanobacteriaceae; genus Methanarmilla. Next base: position 49,866 of record OMVX01000010.1, read on the forward strand.
CCTTGGGATCTGGTGACATGGATTTTGTGTAATACTTCAACAGCATCTTTATCATCTTTGTATGCGTCACCATCTACTCTGTAAATTGTGGTAATGTCTTTTAATTTTTCTTCATCTAAAGGTTCACCTAAGTCAATAGGTTCATCTAAAGGAATTCCAATTTGATCTTTTACCATTTCTACGTGACCGGTTTCTTTGTTCATAAGTTGTCTTCTTAACATATCGAACATAATACCGTCTTCGTCTAATCTTAAGGAGTGACCGTGTACAGATTTACCTCTGATTCCAGTTCTTGCTGGGTCAAAGAATTCTGTTTCTAATAACTCTTTTGAGAGTTTTTCAAGGTCTCTTTCCCTTCTTTCGATAACTTGTCTTCCGGATAAAGTACCGGTATCAATTCCTCTGTATCTGTTCATGTATGATCTAGCTCTTACATAAGGTTGAGCTGGAGCGAAGTACATGGAATCAGCGAATTGAATATATCTTACTCTGTCTCCTGCTTTTGCACCATCAATTGGTGTAACAATTTCTCTTACAATGTCTTCAGGCTCATCCATTTCATCTAAAGGAGGGTGAACTGATTTATAATCTTCACCTGGAGCCCTGTGACCTAATATTTTTACTATATCTTCATCTGAAATTTCTCTTAATTTTTCTAAATCTTGCTCTGGGTCAGCAAAATGTCTTCTATTTTCAGAAACTTTAGATGTACCTGGGTAATATTGTGCCATAATTATGCATCTCCTAATGCTAATTTAACTTTTCTAATAATTTCATCTAATTGTTCTTGAGAAACAGTTTGTCCTCTTATAACACCACTAATTATATTAATAATGGTTCCTTTTGTTTGAACTTCATCAGGCATAACCTTTGAAGTTTTAATCCCTATTTTTGCGAAATCCTCAAAATCAACAGGATATTCACATATAATCACACAAGGTTTATTTACATTTCTTAAGATTAAACGTGCTTTATAAATAATATGGTTTCTTACTCCTCCTAAATGAATAACTAAAAGTTTATATTGATTTAATTGTTCAATTTCTTCAGGAGTTAAACCAAACAAACTAGAAGCCCCAACACCTGGAGCATCACCAGGAACACCAGCACCAGCATTTAAAATCATAGTACTAGTTAATAAATTTGCTTCACGTAAAGCAAAGGTTATTTCACAAACAGGTTTAGTGATATGTCTTCGACCAGGAGACATTGCTACAGCAATAACATCACTTCCACATTTAGCAAAAGTTCCTCTTTGAGCAATTCCTCCACCTTCACCAAGACCCATGGTCTCACGGCAGTCAACTACATGTGTTGTTCTTCCAATCATATTACCTATTCCACTTCATCATAATCAATGTAATCAAGATTTTCTGCTAGTTGTCTAGTTTGATCAGTCATACCAATCAATTCATCTGGAAGATTATCCTCTCCAACGCCATATTTAATAGCATCACTAACAGTTTTGTGTTTTCTAATATATTCAGTTCGACTTGTGTTAATATCATATCCAAATGGAAGTACATCATCACAGATTTTTTCAACTTCTTTAATAGCAGATTCAGAAGTTAATTCAACAAAGATACGACCAACACGAATTTTAAGTTCAATTGGTTTACCTTTAACTGTAATTTCTCTTCTATCTTTATATTTTGGATTTAAATCAGGAACATCAGGGGGGAGTCTAGGTCCATGAATAACAGTCCTTTTAACATCATCCAAACTTTCAATACCGTTTAGTAATTTTTCAGTTGTGTCTGCACCAATGATTCTATAAGGAAATATTTCGATATCCATTTTTATACCCCATCAATTAGATGTAAATTTTATTAAAAATAATTAGATATCTCCTTTTATGTCTGAAGCAGCTTCTGCGACATATTTAAGAGGTTCTCTGAATTCATCAATTCTACTGTATACTTCTTTAATTAATCCAGATGTTGCTTCTGGAGAGAAGAGTTGAGTACCAGCATCTAAAGACATACCTGCAGCTACACAAGGAATTGTGAAACCTTTACTATGTCTTGTTACGATATGGTTTCCGTTGAATAAACCAGGACCTCCTCCACCATAGATAGAGTGAGAGAAGAAACTGAATCCTACAGCTACACCTTCACCTCTACCGAAGTCAAGACCAGGTAAACCGGTAGCAAATTCGATAGAATCGTTGAAGTATAAAAGAGTAGATGGAATACCTTGAGCAGCACGAGCAGCAGCTACGTTTACCATAGTTGCAGCAACAGAACCAGCAGCTACGTAAGCGTTCCATTTAGCTAAATCATCAGTTTGGTATACATTGAATCCATTTAAATCTTTTTCAACACTGATAATTCCATCATCACTAGCTTTTGCAATAGTATCAGTCATAATGTCACCAACAGATGAGTTAGTAGCATTATCTTGTACTAATCCTAAAACTAAGTTATCTGCATTCATACCTTGGTAAGCTAAACCTAATAAATGCATTCTTTCAAATGCACCAATAGCATCTCCCATTTCAAACATAGCAGTTTGTTCTAAGATACTAGCTAATGCGGTAGCTTGGAAAGAGTTTTTAAGGGTAGCAGCAACAATATGGTTTGCAGTAATGTTCCTGAATGAGTAACCAGGACCTTCTAATTTTTGAGGTACGTTTAACATAGTTGCAATGTTAGATCCACCATAATCTACAGATTGCGGATAAGTACCTAAAACAGCCGCTTTTACCATATTAGCATCATACATACTAACATCTAAATTATTAATAATAGATTGGATTAAAGCATTAGAAGTAGCTAAAGTTGCAACAGAATATTCTGCAGAAGCATCTATCCTTTTACTTGGAACTTGGACTAAAATCCTTTTACCGTTAGAAATGAGTTCAACATTAGTATCATCATCATCGGTAACTTTAATCATATCTTTTAAGGATGCTGCAATAGCATCAGCATTACCAGTAATATCAAGGTCCATTTCTCTTCCTAAGATTTTACTAGATTTACCACCGACAGCAGCATTTCTTAATGAGTTTTCTATACCTTCTAAGTTTACAGCAACAGTTCTTTTAATACCAGTTACAATTTTTTGAATAGCTGGGTTACGTACTGGACTTAGAGCTTCAATAGGCACATTGGAATCGACTAATGTACCTCTATCGTCGTATAAATCGACTTTATCATCAAACTTCGCCATTTTTTCCCTCCTAAATAAATAGAGTTACTAATATACCACTCAACCATAAACTTATGAATTTTTATAGTTTATGTTAAGTAAGCTACAAAGCAAGTTTTTGCATAGCAAGCCATATGGTATACAAATTTTAATATCTTAAAGATATAATATAAATATTACCTTTTTTTATAATTAGTAAAGTTTATATGTAATAATTATGTAGATTTTTTTTAATAAAAATAGGGATAAAATTAATAATTTTTTAATATTGATTAAAAAATATAAATATTTTGATAAAAAAAATCATTATATCTGAAAATTCAATCATAATACAGAATTTATTTAAAAATTGACTTTGTAGAAATCCTATTTGATTTTTGAAAAATTTTTAGAAAAATCAATTTTTTCTATTTTTACATTAAATTTTAAAAAAAAATCTTAAATTTAATTATTTTTATTGTTTATTGTTTAACTCTAAAACAATAAAAAATATGATTTCTACAAAGCCTAAAAATTAAAAAAAAATTCAATAAAAATAAAATATCTATTAATTAGAAATGAAGAAAAGAATCTGATATTCGAAAAGAAAATAAAAAAAATTGAACTAATTTTTATAAAAACTTAAAAATAAATAAAATAAAATCTTAAAATGAATATTTAAATAAAAAAAAGGTAAATTAATAAATCAAATAAATTATAAAATATAAAATATAAAACAATATATATAATAAAAAAATACTAATTTTAAATAAAAATATTAATAAAAAATAGACGATAATATGCAAATTTTAGCAGATGTAGGTGGAATACCTGGAAAAGATTGTAGAGGATTTTGTAAATACTGTTATTTTAAAAAAGTAAAAGAAGTAAAACCTCTAGGGTGTCAATATTGCCCTCCAAAAACTATCGGATGTGAAAAATGTTCAATAGGTATTCAAGATGCTATATCAGAATTTAAACCTGTTTTTTTAGTAACTAATGATATTCAATCTACCTTAATGTTTAATCCTGTTCGTGATAATAATCTTAAAATAAACATTAGTGGAGGAGGAGATGTAAGTTGTTATCCTCAAATACAAGAACTTGCAGCAACAATAAATCAACTTCAAATTCCTATACATTTAGGATATACTAGTGGAAAGGGTATTGATAATATTAAATGGGCAGAGGATTTAATTAGAAATGGTGTAGATGAGGTAACATTTACCTTATTTGCAGCTGACAGTAAACTTAGAAGAGAATGGATGGGAGATACTAATCCTGAGATTTCTATTGAGGCAGTAAAATTATTTTCAGAAAACACTGAACTACATGCTGCAATGGTAATTATTCCTGGTGTAAATGATGGTGAAGTCCTTAGAGATAGCTGTGAAAAATTAGAAGAATGGGGTGCACATGCAGGAATTTTAATGAGATTTGCAAATTCTACTGAAGGAGGTCTTGTACTTAATAATGGACCGATTGTAAAAGGTATAGACTCCCAATCTGTTGAAAGTTTTGAAGAACTTGTAAAAGATATTAATACAGAATTTCCTAAACTCAGAATCACAGGAACACCAGTATGTGACCCTGAAACTGGAGCTCCATTTGCAATAGCTAAAGATGGAAATGAAATATATCTACAATTTATTCCAAAAGTTACAGGTTATGCAACAATTATATCTTCAAAAATAGCAGGTCCAAGAATTGCTAAAATATTTGAAAAAATAGGTGCTGAAGACCATGTTAATGTAATATCAACTAAAAAAGATATTGCATGTCTTATTACAAAAGATGATCTTGAAGATATTGATTTATCTCAAGTAAAAGATACTGTTTTAATACCTGGCAGGTCCTATATTCACCAATTAGATGCTGAAAGAATCTTTTCAAATGATGGAAAAGAAAGATTAGTTGCACGAGGACCAGATACACTTAGTGTTGATGGAGAGTTAAGTGGTAATTTAACTGAAGAAAATGTGATTGAAAGAGAATTAGAACAATTTAATGATCTTGTAGGTGCAATTAACTTTTATGGAATGGAAGTTCCTAAATAAATATTTAGACCTTAATTTTTTAAAAAATAAGCAAATTAAAAAAGATAGAATAAAAATTTTAAATAAAGAATGAAAAATGAAATTAAACATCGTCAGAGATTAATGAACTTTCAGATAATAATTTTACAAGAGTATAATTATACATATGAGATTTTGTTATATCTGCAATTTCTGAAAGTTTTCGATCCCCAACTTCAACATTTTGAATTTCTTTATGATAGGTATCATAATCAAGTTTAATTCTAACACCATCTAACTGACTTGTAACAGGAGTTGGAGTATAAGTTGTTTCAATTGCAGGAATTTGTGTTTCAATAGCATTTTTAACCATAATAGGAGGTACTAAAGGAGAATCTTCTGCCATATATTTTTTCTTCTTATTTAAAATATCCTCTGTAGTTTGAACTAACCTTTTAAGAGCCCTAATATTTTCCCCACGTTTAAGTCTTCGAGGAATTCTACCTAAACCACCTACATATGCATCTACACCGGGTAGTTCATCTACATCTATTTCAGGAGCACCTGTTACAATGACAGGAATATCTATATCTTCATATAAAAATGATTTTTCAATTATACAGTCTTTAAAACTTCCAAGAGCAAATATTGCAACATCATGTTCTTCTATTAAGTATTTTTCTTCTTGAGAAATACCACTTGTTCCTTTTCCATGGCCTCTTGCTAAACCAACCATATTATCTTTTGCACCATACCTTCTAAGATATTCAGAAATATCACATGCTGCATGTGGAAGGTGATGTCTTGCAAGAGTAGGAGAAACAATTGCAATTTCAGTTCCAGCCATAGGAGCAAATGTAATTTCACCTAATAATTCTTTTGATTTTTCTTTGATTTTTCCTACATCATCAATAGGAACAGCCATATTTACTACAAGATCCATTTGTATAATATTTTCCTGTATAATAAATCCACCTAAATCCTCAATTAATTCCCTCATTTCATTACTTTTATGAATTCCACCAGTATATGTCAAAGTTTCATACATAATAACATCTCCTCTAATAAAAAAATACTCCTAGACTATATATATTAAAATATTATTTTTATAATTAATAAATTATTTTAATTTAAGTAAAATTTAATAAAATTTAAAATCAAGATTAGATGGGTTAATATTTAATAAAATAGAATATCTTAATTCTGCCTTTTCTATAGGATTTTTTGATATATTATCATGAGTTGGAAGCTCTACAAGAGTGTACTTATTACTTTCTTCTACATCCATATAATCTGGATAAATTAAAAAATCAAAATCCTTATCCGTGATTGTAAAGTTCATATCTTCTACAATATCTTTTATAAATTTAGATAAAACTGATACTTTAATGTTTTTATTTTGATTTTTAATTTTTTGAACATTTAAAGAATTATTAATCCACTCATCTGCAATTTTATAGTTTTTAAAGTAATCTTTAATATCACTGTCAGTTAATTCATTTGGAGAATATTTGGATACTCTTTTAATACTTTCAAATATTTGAGCGAATGTGTTTATTTTAATTCTTAAAGTATCAATATCTTCAACTTTACTTTCAGATAATAATATAGCAAAATCCCCATACTCAGATGAAGGATGTTTAGTTAAATTATAATCTGTTATTCCTACAATATCAAGGATTTCTCTACACATTGGAGTAGTAACAATTTTCATATTTTTCCCAAAAATATTTTTTAATAAATAATTAGTTTTTTAAAATATAAATTTTATGAATATTAAAAAAATGAATAAAGACAGAGTAATTAGATATTGATATGTATATGCAATAGCCTAAATTTAAGGTTTTATTAAAAAAAAAATTTTTTAAAATTATAGAGATTATTTTTAAAATAAAGATTAATAAATAATATAAAATTTATTTAAATATTAAATAAAATTAATAAGTATTAAAATATGTGAAAAATTATTTAATTTATATAAATTATAAAAAAATATATTTAAAATAAAAAATCAAATAAAATTATCTATTAAAAAATAATAAGAAATAAATATAGAAATTTTTAAAATTTTTAAAGAAAAAAAAACTAATGTGATATAATGGAAGTAAGTTTAAGTTTTGAGAAAAGTTCATCAGATGATTTATCAATTATGGTTGATGAGTTAAGAGCAAGTACAACAATTATAGCAGCATTAGAAAAATTTGAAATGGTAATACCAACATTTACCCCAGAACAAGCAATTAAAATGAGTAAAAAGCATAATGGAGTTCTTGCAGGTGAACGTAACGGGAAAAAAATAGAGGACTTTGAGCTTGGAAACTCTCCTGTAGATGTTAAAAATTATGAAACTAAAAAGAAAGCCTTTATTTTAACAACAAGCAATGGTACAAGAATATTAGAAGATATGACTGCAAAAAACATATTAATCGGAGGATTAATAAATGCTAAAGCAGTTGCTGAAAGTGCAATTGAAAAAGCAGATAATCATATTGATTTAGTAATGGCTGGTTGGAAAGGTAATTTTACAATAGAAGATTATCTTGCATCTGGAGAAATATTATACCAGATAAGTAAAATTAACAGTGAAAAAAATTTAGATATTAAATTTAGTGAATATTCGCAAAGTGCAATACTTGCAAGTAGAGATGAAAATGCAGTTATAGAACATATATTAAATTCTACATCAGCAAAACGTTTAGAAAGCCTAGGTTTAAGTAAGGATACAGAATTTTGTCTTAAAAAGAACATTTCAAATAAAGTAGGATTTTATAATAACGATGTTATCAGATCTTAATATAATTATAACAAAAACATTAAAAATTAAAATATTAAAAGTTTAAAAATTATCAATAAAATTTAATATTTTTAAAATAAAAAGTGAAAACTAATCTAAAACAAAGATTTAAATATTTATAAATATTTATATTATTATTTAATATTTATTATATAAATTTAAAAATGAATATTTTTTAAATTAAACATTTGTTAATTATTAATTATTTTATTATAAAGAAGTGTTATTTTGCTAAAAGAAAATTTAACTATTATAGGAACAGCCCATGTATCAAATGAAAGTGTTGAAGAAGTTAAAAATGCCATATATGAAATTCAACCAGATGTAGTAGGTGTTGAATTAGATTTTAAAAGATACCAAAGGCTAAAAAATGAAATGAATGGTATAGAAACAGATGATACCATCTCTATGAAAAAAATCATTAAAGAAAATAAGGTTGGAATATTTCTTGCAAGTACTATCCTAGGTTATATACAAAACAAAATTGGTAAAGATGTTGATGTTAAACCAGGTTCAGAAATGATAAGTGCAATACAAGCAGCAGAAGATTTAAATCTTAAAATCGCACTACTTGATAGAGATATTAATATTACATTACAGAGAACCTTAAATACTATGAGCCTATGGGAGAAACTTAAATTTGTATTAGGTATTCTTAAAGCTTTTATTGTAGGGGATGAAGAAGAAATTGATATTGAAGAGTTAAAAAAACCAGATACTATTGATGAGGTAATGGAATATTTTAAAGATGAATCTCCAGGAGCTTATGAAGTTTTAGTCCATGAAAGAGATGCATACCTTGCACAAAGTATATTAAATATTCCAGAAGAAACTGTTGTAGCAGTAGTTGGGGCAGGACATAAAGATGGTATTGAAAAATATTTAGACAATCCAGAAACAATTCCAACACGTGAAAAATTAACAGATATATCAACATCCCGTAAGATTCCATGGCTTAAAATAATAATTGGTTCTATTCCAGTAATTTTTATTTTAATATTTGTCCTTGCATTTATTCATGGGATAAATATTACAAATGACCTTTTAACCTGTTTAATTGTCTATTTTATTACAGGATTTATAGGATCCATTTGCTCTGGATCTAAGATAGTTTCTGGAATAGCAGGAGGTCTTTCTGCACCAATTACTGTAATGCATCCAATACTTGCTGCAGGTATGTTTTCAGCACTTGTTGAACTACATTACAGACCTATTAGAAAAAGAGACATACATCAACTTGGAGAAATTGATACATTTAAAGACCTGTGGCATAATAATGTATTTAGAATACTTCTTGTTTTTATTGGAACAAATCTAGGAGTAAGTATAGCAACAATTTTTATTTTACCTGCAAATGTATTTATTCCGCTGTTTATGAAAGTATTTAGTCTTATATGCTGAAATATTCAAATTTAAAAATATATACTTTTTTAATGAAAAAATATGTTTTTTTAAAAAAAGTAGAAAAAAAGTAATTTTAAATATTATTTAATTATTTTTATTAAAAAAATAAAATTTAAAAAGTATTTTTATAATAAGAATTACATAAATACTACTAATATTTGATTTATTTGCGAAAAATAAAAAAGTGTATTAAATAATTTCTTTTTAATAAAGGAGAATTTAAATGTATCTAATTTTTCGTTGTGACTGTGGAAGAGTATTATATGCAAAAGAAGGACGAAAAACTAGAAAATGCGTCTGTGGTAAGGTTTTAGAAGTAAAAACTAGAAGAATTTTTCAAAAAGTTGAAACAAGAGAAGACGCATCTATAGCTGTGCAGAATATGCAAGAGGAAATTCACGGCTTTACAGGTTTTCAAAAAGCAAGTGACTTAAAAAAATAATACACTTAAATAGAAAAAATAAAAAGAATTATATTTTACTAAGGTATTTAAATGATTACAGAAATTATTGAAATTATTATTATCATTATACTAATAAGTATAAACGGCTTTTTAACAATGGCCGAACTGGCAATTATCTCGTCTAGAAAACATAAACTTCTTAAATTAGAACAAGAAGGATATAAAGGAGCAAGAATATCCATAGAACTGTTAGAAGATTCTACCGACTTTTTATCTGCAGTGCAAATTGGGATAACTGTAAGTAATATTATTATTGGAGTATTTGGTGGAGCAACCTTAGCAGCACCATTATCTGCATATCTACAGCCATATATTCCTAACTCATATACTGTTAGTTATGTTTTAATAATAATTCTTTCAACATACTTTACCCTTATAGTAGGTGAGATTGCACCAAAACAAATTGCAATAAATAATCCTGAAAAAATTGCTATAAAATTTGCAAAAGAAATGAAGTTATTAAGTAAAATATCTGCACCTATTGTAAAAGTCTTAAGTGATTCAACTAAAATCCTTCTTAAAATAATAGGACAAGACAAAATTAAAAAACATGAAGTAACCGAAGAAGAAATTAACCTTTTAATAGAAGAAGGTATAGAAGAAGGTAATATTGAAGAAGATGAAAAAGCTATTATTGAAAGGGTTTTCAGACTTGATGCACAAAAAGTAGATATGATAATGACACCAAGAAATGAAATTGTATGGTTAGATTTAGAAGACAGTGACGAGGAAAACAAAGCAAAAATCATCGAAAGTAAACGTTCAATATTCCCAGTAGCAACAGAAGAATTAGATAACTTTATTGGTGTAGTGCAAGCAAAAGACATATTAAGCTCTCTATTTAATGATGAAAAATTAGAGCTAAAAAAAGTAATTAAAACCCCTCTTGTAGTACCTGATAACCTCTTATCTATGGAACTATTAAATAAATTCAAAGCTAATGAACATTATGTTCATATGGTACTTGTTGTAGATGAATTTGGTACTGTTTTAGGACTAATTACATTAAATGATCTACTTGAAGGAATTGTTGGAGATATACCTGGAATAGATGAACTTGACGACCCAAAAATAACCCAACTAAAAGATGGATCCTGGTTAATAGATGGTAGAATTACAATAGATGTATTTAAAGACATGTTTGATATTGATGAGGAATTACCTAACGAAGAAGAAGATAACTTCTCAACAATTGCAGGTTTTATATTAGGATATCTTGAAAAAATACCTACACAAGGAGAAACATTCCAATGGGACAAATATTATTTTGAAATTTTAGGAATGGATGGAAGTCAAATCGATAAAATCCTTATAAAAATTGTAGAACCTATAAAACAAACAAAAGATGATTAAATTCTATTTATAATATTCTTAAATATTTTTTATTCAAATAGGACCATAATAAAACAAAATACCTCATAAATTTTTTTTAAACACCATAAATTAAACTAATTAAATATGTTGAATTAGAAAATTAAGTATTATGCATTGGTAAAAAAAAAAAAGTATAAATTTAAAACCTTAAATTAAATATTTGATACCTAATTTTCAAAACTTTTATTAAATATAAAAATAGGCACTTTCAAAAACTTGTGTGATTTGAATTTTCACATTTTATTGTGACACGAAATTTTAACGTGTAAATTTTTCTTTATTTTTAATTTGAAAATAGTAAACTTAATATATTAAGTGGAGCTTATATATTAATATGTTTAAAACAAAAATAAAAGCTTCATATCAATGTATGGACTTAAAAGAATATAAACTTTTCGATTTTGTACCTGCGTTTTCTGAATTCCGTCAATTTGATGATCTTTCACGTTTTGGTTTTG
>OMVX01000053.1 GCA_900314605.1 uncultured Methanobrevibacter sp.
AACAGAGAATGGAATTTTAAAAAGATTTGACTTAAAATTAAAGTTTTGGGATGAGGAAAATGCAATTCTCTAAAAATCACTTAAGTTTTTGAAAGTGCCTATAAATATAATCAATAAATTTATATTATATCATATCAAAATATTATTAAGTTATATTAATTCTATCTAGAATTTTTTTAAAAGTTTTAATATTCATTTTTTAAAAATTATTCAAAAATTGTATTTGGTGAAATTGTGGAGAAGCCTCAATTAATAAAATTTATAGCTAAAGTTATGGAAGATTCAGGTTTTAAAGTTTATAATAATTTTAAAACTTCAAAAATATTAGTAGACATTTATGCTATTCTTCCTACTCAAACAAATGATTTTGGTGCAGTTGTTGCATGTAAAAATTATGATAAACACTGGAAGGTAAGTATTGATATACTTAAGGAAATGGAAATCGTTGCAAGAAATCTTCAAGCATCTAAAATTATTATTGTCACTACTTCTTATTTTTCTCCACAAGCTATTAATTATGCGGCTCGTAAAAGCATTAAATTAGTTGATAGAAATGGTTTAATGAAAATGGCTCAAAAATTTATTAAAAGAAATAAAACTAAAAAGCGAAAGGTAGAAGACACATACCCTAGGAGTTCTGATGATATTTACTATGAACAATTATACTTATCTCAACCTTCTTCTTATTCACAACAAGGAGGAAATTCTTATTATTCTCAACAACAATATCATCAAAGACCTTATGGTTATAGGGCTGATTTGCATAAAATGCCAATGCAAGAACAACAGCCTAAATCATCTCGCTTTTCATTTTTAAATAGGTCAAATTCACAAAATCAAAGTAGGCCTCAACAACCAAGAAGACAAAGGATTCCTAATTTATCTAATAAATCTAATAAGCCTAATAAAGTTAATAAACCTAATAGGCCTAATAGATCTAATTTACAGTCTCAAGCGTATCCAAATCAAGAATCCTCATTTGATTATCGTAAAATTTTTGCTAATCCAGTAGTTTTAATTATACTAGTAGTTATTATAGCTTATTTAATTGCTTATATTCTTGGTGGAATTGGTGGACTTAAAAGTGGTGTAATTGGTTTAATAGAAATGTTTGTTGCTCTAGTATTATCTTATGGATTAGTTTTAGCATTAGAAAAAGATGGGGCAGTTGTTTTAGTAAAAGGAAGTATTGTATTCTTTATTTCTTTAATTTCACTTATAGCACTCATTTTATTCCTATAAGTTAAAAAATTTTACTAATTTTTTTTTTACTTTTTTTATTAAAACATTTTTAATATATTTTAGTATTTTTAATTAATTTTTTATAATTTTCATTGATGATATTATTTTTTTTAATATTGATTTCTATATAAATTATGTATCAGGAAAATTTTACTTTTAATTAAAATTTCATTAAATATTACTTATTTTAAGTTCAATTTACATTTTATTTTTTTGAAATTAATTATGTGAAAAATTCGTTTTTTATTAATTTTATAATATTTAATTAAATAGTAAGTATTGAGTAAAACTTATATACTCTTCTTACTTTTATGATAATCTTAAAAAAAGCTTTAAAAATAGTAAGAAAGTGGTTCCGACGAGATTCGAACTCGTGATCCTCTCGTTGTAAGCGAGATATCATACCCCTAGACCACGGAACCAACATATATTATTTTCTATTTACTCTTATATAAATCTTTGTTTTTTTATTTTATGTTTTAACATATTATAAATATGATGATAATTATAAACATTATTAAAATATATATCATTATAAATCTTTATTATTATAAGACTTTTATAGTTTGTAGATTACGATTTAAATTTTTTCTTTTTAAAAATTTTATTTAACAATTTATTAGGAAAATGATAAAATGGCATTTAATGAAGAATCTGGAAAAATATGGATGGATGGAAAAATTGTAGATTGGAAAGATGCTCAACTTCATGTTATGTCACATGTTGTTCACTATGGGTCTTCTGTATTTGAAGGTATTAGATCATATGAAATTGATGGTAAACCATATGTTTTTAGATTAGAAGAACATGTTAAAAGATTATTTAATTCTGCAAAAATTTATAAAATGCCTATTCCCTATACTGAACAGGAAGTTTGTGAAGCTATTAAAGAAGTAATTAAAATTAATAACTTCACTGATTGCTATATTCGCCCTATTGCTTATAGAGGATATAAAGAATTAGGTGTTTCTCCATTAAACTGTCCTGTATCTCTAGTAATTGGTGCATGGGAATGGGGAGCATATTTAGGAGAAGATGGTTTAGCTAATGGTGTAAATATTGGAGTTTCTACATGGAGAAAACCAGCTGTCAGTACTTTTCCAAATGTTGCAAAAGCCGGTGCAAACTATATGCTTTCACAACTTGCAAATATGGAGGCTAAAGATAACGGATATGATGAAGCTTTACTTTTAGATGTTAATGGTTTAGTTGCAGAAGGTTCAGGAGAAAATGTCTTTTTAATTAAAGATGGTCTTATTTACACTCCAACCTTATCTAGTTCTTTACTTGAAGGTATTACAAGAGATTCTGTTATGAAAATTGCAGAGGATTTAGGTTATGAAATTATTGTTCAACCTATTCCTAGAGATTTACTATATATTGCTGATGAGATCTTCTTTACAGGAACTGCAGCTGAGGTTACTCCTATCCGTTCTATGGATCATCGTATTATTGGTGAAGGTAAACGTGGCCCTGTTACTGAAAATATTCAATCTACCTTCTTTAAAATTATTAAAGGAGAAATTGAAGACAAATATGGTTGGTTTACATTAGTTGATTAAAAAATCTTATTAAATTTTTTTTTTTTATAATTATTATTTATTAATTAATTTTTTATTTATTATTTAGTCAAAATTTTCATTTATTTTTATCATTTTTGTATTAGGAGTTTATTATGGATATTTTCATTGCAATTATTATAGGTATAGTTCAAGGTTTAACTGAATTTTTACCAGTAAGTAGTTCTGCTCATTTAGTTTTTGTTCAAACATTTTTTGGATTAACACAAAATAATATGGCTTTTGATGTTTTATTACATATAGGAACCTTAGTAGCAGTTGTTGGATATTTCTTTTCTGATATTATAAAAATGATTAAAGGATTTTTTTTAAGTATTGTTGATATATTTAAAGGTAATTTTAAAAATGGTCTTAAAAATGATCCTTATAAAAAATTAGCTTGGTTAGTTATTCTTGCTACTATTCCAATTGGTATAGTAGGAGTACTTTTTAATGATATAATTGAATCATTATTTACAGGTGTTACTATTCCTGCAGCATTTTTACTTGTTACAGGAACTTTATTATATTTCTCTCAAAGGTACAATACTGGAAATATTAATTTAGAAAATATTTCTGCTAAGGAAGCATTAATTATGGGTGTTGGTCAATCATGTGCTATTCTTCCAGGACTTTCTAGATCTGGAACTACAATCGCCTCTGGTTATTTGGCTGGTTTAGATAAAGAGTTTGCTGCTAAATTTAGTTTTATTTTATCTATTCCTGCAATTTTAGGTGCCTCTATTGTAGAATTTCATGGTATTGGTTTTAGTTTTATGGTAAACTTCTGGCCATGTATTTTAGGTTTTTTAGCAGCAGTTATAGCTGGTTTTTTTGCAATTAAAGTCTTACTTAAACTTATTCAAGAGAGAAGTTTAGATATTTTTGCTTTCTATTGTTGGATTGTTGGTGCTATAATCCTTATAAGTAGTTTATTTTTACATTAAATTCTTTTTTTATTTTTTATTCTTTTT
Organism: uncultured Methanobrevibacter sp.; assembly: GCA_900314605.1. Lineage (GTDB taxonomy): Archaea > Methanobacteriota > Methanobacteria > Methanobacteriales > Methanobacteriaceae > Methanarmilla. The sequence goes on from OMVX01000053.1 coordinate 3,776, forward strand.
ATCTATAGTTAACTATTTTTTTTATTTATTATTATTATTGTTGAGCTTCTTTTTTTTCATTAGATTAAATTATATTTGTGTATTTAAATTAATTTTTATATAGCTTTTTAAAAAACAGTTCTCAAAGTATTAAATAAATTTTAATATTATTTTTCAAATATTAGGCCATTTTTCCATTTACTTAAATTGAATTAAAATTAATCTATTTACAAAAAATTATTATTTTTTCAAAATTAACTATACTTATCTATATGCTAAAAATCATTATTCAAATTTTTTTGAGAAATAGTGTTTATATTATTTTTAGATATAATTAAATTAATATTTTTATAAAATAAATTAATCTAATCACACGTTTTTTTATTTATTTTATAGTTTCAAAATGACCTATTTTTTGATTTTTGTTTTTATAAAAATTATTATTTGATAATTAATTATCAAAAAAAAAATAAGAAAATTATTTACTACAATTTTCAACAATTTTATTTTTAACTTCATCAATATTGTATCCACACATAAGGGCCATAAACATAGCTCCACCTGCACCTGCACCTTCTTTAACAAATCCATCAAGATAATTTAATAATCCTCCATGATTTGCACTTTCAAATTTAGGATCAACTACATTAATATTTATATCTTCACTAACTTGCTTTGTAATATTAAATATATCAGCTGTCTCATCTTTTGCAACAAAAATAGTTGTAGCTATCGTAATTTTTGTAAAATCAAAATCCTCTTTAATTGCTTTTATAACAGCACATACAGCAGACATTTGGGTACCACTTGCAAGCACTACAGGTACATTACTCCCTATTGTTAATCCTGCAACTGCAGCCATCATCGGATCACCTACAGCTTCAATTGCATCAAAAACATCAACCTTACCAGGTGTAATACCTCCATTTTTAAGCCCTTCATTTACAGTTTTAAGTTTTAGTTCATGTGGGTTATAAGGCATACTTCCACTTACTTTAAAATCAGCATCATATCCAAGAGCTTTTAAAATTCCAAGTGCTGTTGTTGTACCAGCTGCAATACTTTCACCTATAACAAGATAATCATATTTTTCACTTAATTCTTCTCCAATTTTAACTGCCTGATTATATATTTCTTTAGGATTATCTACACCATGGCCAGTACTAATATTATGGCCATAACTGTCACTTAATGTGTAACAGTCTAAATCTGGTCTTATTTCACATCCTGCATCTACTACAACAAGGTCTGTTTTAGTTAAATCTAAACATGATTTTGTAAGCATTGAAGGTGTTGGTGCTGCTTCACCTTCTGATACAGTTTCTGGAATTTCACTCATACAGTGAGGTTTACCATATTTCATTATTTCAACATCTGCTGCTGGAGTATACATGTTAAGTTCTTCACTTGCACCTGCACCACTAATACCATGTATTTTTGATGTATCAGTTGTAGCTATAGTACAAATAAATACTGGTTTACCTTTAAATTTCTTATTAAGATTTTCATTTCCATATGTTTTAAGACCATCTACCATTTTATCACATTTTTAGATTTATATTATATATTTAAAAAGCTATATGTAATAATTTATTTATTAAAATATTTGGCTCTTTCAAAAACTTGTGTGATAAATTTTATTTCTAATTTTTTACCCTAGAAAAATTTTGTTTAACACGTCCAAACATACACATAGGTCTTTTAAAGTATTATTTTTTAAATTTAAAATAATTAATAAATTGGCGGAAAATTTTTAGGGTGTATAACTTATAAAAATTCAAATCACACAAGTTTTAGAAAGTGCCTCAATTTCTAATTTTTCTTTTTTAATTTCTTTTTTTAAATGAAAGGAACGATTTATAGTCTATGTTTGTTTTTATATAATTATTGTAACTTTTATATCTTAACTGACAGAATGATATTTGAGTTGATTTTATCTGAAAAACGATTTAGTCTTTCATTCGTTTTTTTACCCATTCAGGAGCAATACGTTTAAAGGAGTTTACAGTACCTTCATTTGGAGCATGTTCCTACTTGAATTTACTGTAAAAGAGTAGGACTGTAGCAGAAAAAGTTACTAATATACATATAAACATCATAAGATTAGTTGACTGAACTAGGAGAGAATCAAGTTTGTCGGGTCCTAATCTCTGATTCCCTACAAATACTGACAATATTAATGTGAATATTCCTGAACTTAAAATCTTACCGAATTCTTTACTGGTTGATAAAACTGAACTAGCATTAGGTAAATCTTTTTCTTCTACAAGTGTTAAAACATATTTGTTGTTTGGAGCTGAAAAGAGCCCATTACCGATTCCCTGTAGAGCACATCCAATAAGAATAATCTTAAAGTCTATGAAATCAAGGAAGAAAAATATGACTGATGATGTGCATAGAAACATCATTGCAATACCGGATATCAATCTTGGGTCAATACTGTTTGAAAGCTTGCCGGCCCAACCAGCTATTAGAATCATTATAATAGGTGGAATAATAAGAATCAGACCTACAACAAGTTCTTTTATATTTAAAACATATTGTAAATGTAGGGATAATAGAGTTAGGGCAATTGTTGTAGTAAAATAAGTTACTAGTGCAGCATAATTTCCAATAAGATATTTAATGTTTTTTGCTAACTTAAAATTGAATATTGGTTCAGAAACATTTCTTTCAACTTTAATAAATAGTATCATTAAAACCAGGCTGATTACTATTAATATAGCTCCAGATTCATCTAGTTCCGTTATACCATAGGTAAGTATAATCATTATAAGAATATATATAAGTGAACCTTTTTTGTCCACAGGCCTTTTCTCAGTAGTCCATTCATCGTCAATTTTATTTATCATTATCAATAAAATGGCTATAATTGGGATTAATATTAAAAATCCTAATTTCCAATTAGCTAAGGAAACTACAATTCCCATAAATGATGGGGCTATTAACATTCCAACATATCCTGCTGATGCAACGATACCTAATGAAGAACCTATTTCACTGTCTTCAAATTCTTCCACAATCATAACATATAGGCTAATTGCTAGTGAAGCAGATGTAAAACCCTGTATTAATCTTGATATAAGAAACATTATATAGTTCATTGATAATACTGATAGTATGATAGAAATTAATAGCAAATAAAGGCTTAATTTAGTACATTTTTTAACACCGTATTGGGAAATTATTTTAGCAAAAGGCAGACTGAAAGCTACAAAACTCATTAGATATATTAAGTTTACCCACAAAAGTGTTTCAGCTGAAAAATTTAAGTTTGAAGATATTTTTGGAAGTGCTACAACAGTCATATTTGCAACAAACTGCATAATTAACTGTGATATTACAGCAATTATCAATGTTAATCTTTTCTTTTCTAGGTTGAAAATTTTATCCCTCTAATTAAATGTCTTTTTTCTTTTGTAAAATAAGTGTTTAAAGAATTAAATTAATACAATAATATATTAATACATTTATTTAAATATTTTTTTCTAGATTTTCTTTTTGCAATATTGTGTCTAATTACTTCTATTTTTACCTATTATTTTGTTATATTTTTCAAATAAATAATATTTATTTTTCTAAATGTTCAATTATTATTTAAACTATATTAATATCTTATTAAAATTTTTTATAATGTATAATAGGTTTATTTGTCTGATTATGTATTGATTTGTAGTGTTTATATAAACTTTCTTTATATATGCTATAATCTATTTTTTTATTTATAGGATGAAAAATAATATAATACTAATATAATAATTTTTTAAAATTAACTTTTTGTAATGAATTATTTATTTATTTTATTTTCTTAATTTAATAATTATTGTATTATTTTATTAATTTAAGATTATTTCTTGTTTATTTGTATTGTAGGGGAATTAAATTGATTTCACTTGGAATTGAAGGGACTGCAGAGAAAACTGGTGTAGGTATTGTAAATTCTGATGGGGAAGTACTGTCTATTTGTGGAAAACAACTTTATCCAGAAGAGGGAGGAATTCATCCAAGAGAAGCAGGAGAACATCATGCTCATTGGATTCCAAAGTTAATACCACAGGCTTTAGATGAGGCTAATTTAACTTTTGATGATATTGATTTAATATCTTTTTCTCAGGGGCCAGGTCTTGGTCCTGCACTTAGAATTGTTGCAACTTCTGCACGTACACTTGCACTTTCTTTAAATAAACCCATTATCGGAGTAAACCATTGTATTGGTCATATTGAAATAGGTAAATTAACTACAGGTGCAGTTAATCCAGTAAGCTTATATGTTAGTGGTGGAAACAGTCAGGTAATAGCATTTGAATCAGGTAGATATAGAATATTTGGAGAAACATTAGATATTGCAGTTGGAAATTGTCTTGATCATTTTTCCCGTGAGACAGGTTTAGGTCATCCTGGAGGACCTGTTGTAGAAAAACTTGCTAAAAGTGGAAGTTATATTAACCTTCCTTATACTGTTAAAGGTATGGATTTTTCATTTTCAGGCCTTTTAAGTGCTTCACTTAGAGCATATCAGAAAGGCAAAGATATTGAGGATATTTGTTTTTCCCTTCAGGAGACTGCTTTTTCAATGTTAGTTGAAGTTACAGAAAGAGCATTATCTCATACTGAACGTGATGAAGTATTATTATGTGGTGGTGTAGCTGCAAACAAACACTTAAGGGAAATGTTAGATGAAATGGTTAATCAACATTATGGACAATTTTATATGCCTGAGATGAAATATTGTGGGGATAATGGTGCAATGATTGGATGGCTCGGATTACTTATGAGTAAATACTATGGGACTATGGATATAAAGGATACTAATATTATACAAAAATACAGGACAGATGAAGTAGACATTCCATGGGTTAAAGATATTCCAAGTAAAATACAATTACCTGATAATATTATTGCTAAAGGTGCAGAATCTGATATCATTAAATCTAAATGGTTTGATGGTTTTAAAGAATATGAGTCTCCTGCAATTATTAAAAGAAGAATTCCAAAATCTTACAGAATCAAGGAAATTGATAGTAAAATTATAAAATCAAGAACTAAATCTGAGGCAAAAATATTATCTGATGTTAAAAAATCAGGTATAATTACACCAATAATTTATGATGTTGATTTAGATAAAAAAGAAATTGTTATGGAATATATTAATGGTGAAACTGTTAAGAATTTAATAGATAATTTAGATAATCATAGAAGAAAAGATGTATCCTATCAAATAGGTGAATATCTCTCTAAAATCCATAATATGGATATTATTCATGGAGACCTTACAAGTTCTAATATCTTAATAGATAAGAATAATCAATTAGTTTTTATAGATTTTGGCCTTTCTTATTATTCTAATTTAATTGAAGATAAGGCTGATGATTTGCTGGTACTTAAAAAGTCTATAAAAAGTGTAGATTACAAAAAATCTAAAGAAGTCTTTAATTGGATATTAGATTCATACGGTAAAAATACTTTAAAATCAGATAATATTATTGATAAAATAGGCGAAATCGAATCTAGAGGTCGTTATACACATTAATTTAATTATTTTAATTTTTTATTATAAGATATTGAATAATATGCTAATATTTATAGTAGTGGTTCTAGTATGATATCATTTTCATCTTTAACTCTAAAATTATTTGTTTAAAAATATTATAAAAATTTTAATAAGTGATTTTATGATAACATTTATAACTGGTAACAAACATAAAGTAGTAGAAGCAGAGAATATATTCAAAATTCATAATATTGAACTTGAGCATATTGATTTAGGGTACATGGAACCTCAAGGAACTCTTGAAGAAGTGGCCCTTTTCGGTGCAAAATATGCTAGTAGAGAATTAAATAAATCTGTGATTGTTGAAGATGCCGGTCTTTTCATTAATGAGTTGAATGGCTTTCCAGGTGTTTATTCACATTATGTACAAGACACTCTTGGAAATGAAGGTATATTAAAATTAATGGAAGGAGTCGACAATAGAACTGCCGAATTCAGGTCAGTTATTGGGTTTTGTACCCCCAATTCTGAGCCCAAGGTCTTTTTAGGCAAAGTCGATGGTATAATCTCAACAGAAGAGCGAGGAAACTTAGGTTTTGCTTTTGATCCAATATTTTATGTTGAATCAGAGGAAAAAACTTTTGGACAGTTAACAACCCAAGAGAAAAACAGGTTTTCTCATAGAAGAAATTCTTTAACTAAATTTATTGAATGGTATGTTAATCAGGATTTTTAAATATCCAGATATAATTTTTTAAATTTAAGAATATTCATTCTAATTATTAAGTGAGTATTAGGTATTATATCCACTTTTAATTATAATTTTAAACAATTTACATACTTAATAATTAAAGATTTCATTATAATCAATTTTACATTTGTTAAAGTATTAACTAATTATTATATAGTTAAAGCTATTTTAATTAAGTTTTAACTATTAATTTAATTATTCAATAATAATTTAGATATTTTAACATTTTACATATATTAAAAAAATTTTAAATGAGGTATAATTATGGCAAGACCAGAATGGGTAATGTACTCTGATGAAGAAATTGAAGAATTAATTATTAAATTACACAAAGAAGGTAAATCATCTTCTGTTATTGGAATTACTTTAAGAGACCAATATGGTATTCCTAGTGTAAAAGAGGTAACTGGAGAAAAAATTACCACTATATTAAAAAGAAATAATGAATTCGGTGACTATCCGGAAGATATTATGGATTTAATTAAAAGAGCAGTTAATATTAGAGATCATTTAAAAGAAAATCCAAAAGATATCCATGGTAAAAGAGGATTAACTATTATTGAATCTAGAATCAGAAGATTAGGAAAATATTATGTAAGAGAAGGTCAATTACCAGAAGGATGGAGATATGACCCAACAGAAGCAGCACTCCTTATTAAATAGATCTGCTGAAGCTTGTAATATGCTTAAAAAGCATATTGATAATAACCATATTATAAGAATTGTTTCTCATAATGATGCAGATGGTATATCTGCAGCAGGTGTAGTAGCCAATGCTATAAAAGAAGAACAAGGTCAATTTCACATTACTCTTGTTCCTCGTCTTAATATGGATGTTTTATCTGATTTAAGAAAAGAAGACTATGAGATTTTCATGTTTCTTGATATGGGAAGCGCATTTTTAAAACAACTTAATAATTTTAAATCTGATATTATTATTGCAGATCATCATCAACCTGAAGACTTTAATCCCGATAAACATATTATTCATGTTAATCCTCATTTATTTGGTATTGATGGTAGTAAAGAGTTAAGTGGTGCAGGTTCAGCTTACCTTTGTATTCGTGATTTAGACAAAAAACATCTTGCACACTTTGCACTTTCAGGTGCATTTGGTGATATGCAGTATCATAATAAATTTGTTGGTATGAATGAGTTGATTTTAAAGGATGCACTTGAATCTGGTATACTTGAAATTCATGAAGGTTTAAAAATCCAGTCAAAATCAACTGAGATTTTATATAAATCTCTAGCATATACTTTCAAACCAGTACTTCCAGGATTAACAGGAGATCCTGAAAAATCTAAAAGTTTTCTTGAAAAAAGAGGAGTATCTTATGGTATTAAATTTGCTGATTTAGAAGGTGAAGAGCAGGATATTTTAAAAGATGAACTTATTAAAATCAATCCTAAAATCTTTTCTGATATTTACACTATGCCTAAAGATAGTCCTTACCTAAGAGATTTAGAAGATTTTTCAGATATTTTAGATGCATGTGGGAAATCTAAAAAATATAGTTTAGCTATTAGTCTTGCTTTAGGAGAACGTGGAGAAGCACTTGATGCAGCACTAAATATTAGGGAAAATTACAGATTACAACTTTTAAAAGGTATGGAATTAATTAGAAATGAAGGTGCAGTTCAGTTAGATAATATTCAATATGTTTATAGTGAAGATTCAGTAATTAAAAAAATTATGGGTACTATTATAAGCATTGGTCTTTCAGCAGGTATATTAGATTCAAATAAACCTGTTTTTGGTTTATCTAGATTACATAAGGATATAAAAATATCTGGTCGAACTACACATGAAATGGTTAATAAGGGAGTTAATTTAGCTAAAGCCCTTAAAGATTGCTCTAGTAATTTTTCTGGTCAAGGTGGAGGGCATGATGTAGCAGCTGGTGCAATGATTCCTTATTCTACTAAAGATGAATTTTTACATTTATTAGATGAGCAAATTACATATCAATTAAACAGCGATTAATTTATTTTGTAAATATTCTCATTAGGGATTAATAGTTAATTTTTAACTATTTCTTTTCTTTTTTTTCAATATTTTAAAATTAATATTATTTAGTTTTAAATCTTAACCTTTTTTTTTAAAATTTAAGAGTTATTTTTTTTTATTTTATTATGTTTTCTTAAAATTTTTATTATTCAGCTTTTTTACTAATATTTTATTTTTTAAGCATATTTTTAATTTAACTTTTTAAATATTCATTATTCAAATTCTTTTTAATAATTAATTATTTTTAAAATTTTAATTTTTATTAAATTTTTAATTAAATTTCATAAAATATTAAATCTATAATAAACAAAGTATTTTTAATATAATTAAAAGTTATAATTAATTAATTAAAAAATTTTTAATCAAATATTAAAAAATAATTTAGATGATAGTATGTATTTAAGCCCAGAAGAAGAAAAAATGTCTAATGGAGAATATGGTGAAACCATTAGAAAAAGTATGGATATATTAATAGCTTTAGGAGATATTTATGGTGCTAGTAAGTTTGTTGATATTACATCAGCACAAGTTTCAGGAGTATCTTATAAAACTATTGGCCAGGCAGGTTTAGAATACCTTGAAGATTTAGCATTAGATGAAAAGGGATTTGCTACTATCCCTGCAACTTTAAACCCTGCAGGTGTAGATTTAGATGATTGGAAAGAACTAGGTTTTAGTGAGTTTTTTTCAGATAAACAAAATCAAATTGTAGATGCATATGGTAAACTAGGAATAAGTAAAACTTGTACTTGTACACCATATCTTATTGGAAATGTTCCTAGATTTGGTGATCATATTTCATGGAGTGAATCATCAGCTGTAGCATATTCAAATTCAGTTATAGGTGCACGTACAAATCGTGAAGGAGGGCCTGGTGCTCTTGCAGCAGCTATTGTTGGAAAAACTCCTTTATATGGTTTTCATTTAGATGAAAATCGTAAAGCTACAATGGTTGTTAATGTTGAATGTGAACTTAATGGTATAGATTTTGGAGCACTTGGTTATTCTGTAGGTCAAATTGTCTCTGATGGTGTTCCATACTTTAAGTGTCAAGAACAAAATATTACTAATGGTAATCTTAAAGCATTAGGTGCAGCACTAGCATCTAGTGGAGCAGTTGCATTATATCAAGTTGAAGGTGTAACTCCAGAATATAAAACTGTAGATTCTGATAATGCAGAGGAAACTATAACTATATCATCAGATGATATAAAAGAAACAAAAGAAAAATTATCAACAACTACTGAAAAACCAGATCTTGTTTGTTTAGGATGTCCTCATGCATCATTAGAAGAGATTAAAGATCTTGCAAACATTGTTAAGGGTAAAAAAATTGCAAATGAATTATGGATTTGCACTTCAATTAATGTTAAGGCAGCTGCAAGTAGAATGGGTTATACTGATATTATTGAAAAAGCTGGTGGCCATATTGTATGTGATACATGTATGGTTGTTGCTCCAATAGAAGATTTAGGATATAAAAATATTGGAGTAAATTCAGCTAAGGCAGCAAACTATGTACCTAATATGGGAGGCATAGATGTTATATATGACGAAGTTGAGAATTTAATAATCTTTGAATAAAGCTATCTAAAATTATTTTTTTTATTTAATTAAAATTTTTAAATCTTTTAGAAAAATTATTAATTATATTTTAAGGAAAAAACAGTTTAAATAAAATTATTTAAAGGAGCATAATATGAATTATAAAATTATAGGTGGAGGAAATGCTGGTAGGCCTGTTGCAAGATTATTAAATTATTTAGGCCATCATGTAGAAATCACTGACCCTAAAAAATTAGAAGATTTTCACCCTGATTTTAAAGCAAGACTAATAGAGATGGAAAAAGAAGGGGTTATACTAGATTTAGGAAATAATGAACCTGAATTTAATAATATTGATTTTGTATATATGGCTCCTACACTTCCTAAAACTTCATATGCATATAAAAAAGTTCAAGAACTTAATATAAATATTCTTACAAATGAAAAGGTAAGTGAATTATTAAATGAAGTAATTACACTAGATGTTATAGGTATTACAGGTACTATGGGTAAAACTACAACTACATATCTTACTACAAATATTTTTGAAGCTGCAGGATATAAGGTATGGTCTTGTTCTTCACTAAATCAAAATCTTGTAAGTGAAGTTATTGTAGATGGTGTAGTTAATGGTAAAAATGAAGAATGTAATATTTGTGTATTTGAACTACCTCATGGAACAGCTGGACTTTTTCCTAATATTCACATTGACATTGGAATATTTACAAATATTCATGAAGAACACCTTTCAGAGTTCGGAGGGTCTATGGAAAAATATATTGAAAGGAAAATGTTCATTGTAAAAAACTCTAAAACCCTTATTGCAAGTAATCACCTTAAAGAATTGATTAATCAATATTCAAGTCGAACTGACACATACTATTATGGATGGGATAATCCTGAATGGGATGTTAGCTTCTGTAACTTTATTGGATACGGTTCTAAAGATAATATTACGATAAAGTATAATGCTCTTAATTTAAAAAATAATCCTTCAAGTATCTCAGGTGAATTTAGAGGTCCATTTCATATGAAAAGCTATTTTTATGAAAATGCTACAGCTGCAGCTGCTGCTGCATTATCTTATGGTTTAGATGAAAAACCTATTATAGAAGCATTATCCAAATTTAGAGGTCTTGATGTTCATATGGAATATATTGGTAAATATAATGGTCGTGAAGTTGTTATAGATGCTGCCTATTTATATGAAGGTTTAAAACTTACTATGGACTACTTTACAGATGATGATGTAATACTTCTTGTAGATAATTTTGACACTACTACCGAAAGAGATAAAGAAGGTATCGGTCGTTTATGTGGCCAGCATGCTAAAGTAATTGTTGCTACAGGATTTAATGAAGTTACTCAAAGTATTGATATGGAAGCAGCACAAAAATTAATTGATGGTGCTAAAGATACGAATGCTCTTGGTGTAGTTGCAGGTACTATGGAAGAAGGTTCTAAATTATGTATTAAACATTCAAAACCAGGAGACATTATTCTTCATATTGGACCTCTAATCATTCATGATAGAAAGCGTATTTTATCAAGTATTAAAGATGGTCTTAAAAAGGGTTGTCTTGAATATGAAGGTAAATTTGAATATGAAGAGTAATTTTATATTTTCATTTTATTTTAAGATTCTACCTTTTATGATTTTTAATTTATTTTATTTTTTTATAAAATTAGATTATTACTATTTAAAAAAATAAGTTTTTAATAATATAAATAACTAAATTGATTTTATGGCTACTAATTATATTGAACATCCTTTACTTAAGAAAAATTCTTTAGAATCAAGAATATATCAGAAAGTTCTTGCAGTAAATGCTCTTAAGAAAGGAAACACTATGATAGTTGCTCCAACAGCTTTAGGTAAAACTGTTATTGCAATACTTGTTTCTATTGATAGATTAGTTAAATTAGAAAATACTAAAATTCTTATTTTAGCTCCAAGTAAACCTTTAACTATTCAACATGAACAGTCTTTTAGAGATTTTACTACTGTTCCAGTTACATCTATTACTGGTGGTATAAAAGCAGATGAAAGGGAAAAAAGATGGAAAGACTCAACTGTCATATGTGCAACCCCACAGACTGTGGAATCTGATTTATTAAAAGGTAGGTATACTCTTGAGGATGTTTCTTTAATTGTTTTTGATGAATGTCATCATGCTGTAGGGTCCTATTCTTATGTTTATCTTGCTAATCGTTATATTCAAGAAAGGGACAATCACTTAATTCTTGCCCTTACAGCATCTCCAGGTCATGATAAGGCTAAAATTAAAGAGGTATGTAATAATTTATTTATCCAGGATATTGTAGTTAAATCTGAAAATGATTCTGATGTTAAACCTTATTTTAACCCAATAAATATTGAATCTATTCCTATAGAACTTGGTCGTGAACTTAAAAAAATACAAGATTTATTAAATAAATCCCTTAAAACTAGACTTAAAGCACTTAAAAATATGAGGGTTATATCAACGATTACAGTTAATAAAAGGGATATTTTATCTGCCCAATCAAGAATAAAGAATAAAATTGCTACTACCACTACTCCTAAAAAGGAATGTTATCAAGCTATTTCCATTATTACAGCAGTAATCAATTTACAACATGGTTTAGAATTACTTGAAACTCAAGGTGTTGCTACTTTAAATCAGTATATTAAACGTTTAAAGAAAAAAAATACCAAGGCATCTAAAAATTTATTTGCAGATAGTAATTTTTCAAGAGCAGTACGTCTTTCACGTATTGCAGAAGAAAATGGCCATGAACATCCTAAACTTAAAAAACTTACAGAAATATTAAATAAAGAATTAGGTTTAGCTGATGGCCAAACACGTGTTAAATCTTTAAGAAATGGTACTGATAAAAATGTAGATGCTCCTAAAATTTTAGTTTTTACTCAATACAGAGATTCTCTTGAGGTAATTCATAAAAAATGTGAAGAAGAAGGTATTAAATCTGTTAAATTCTATGGCCAGGGTGTAAGTGGTGGTGAAAAAGGATTAACACAAAAACAGCAAAAGGAAATTATAAAATCATTTAAAATGGGTAATTATGATGTGCTTATATCTACAAGTGTTGCAGAGGAAGGTATAGATATTCCTGCTATTGACCTTGTAGTTTTATACGAAGCTGTTCCTTCAGAGATAAGGATGATACAAAGAAGAGGAAGAACTGGTAGAAAACACACAGGTAGAATGAAAGTTCTTATAACTAAAGGCACAAGAGACGAAGCTTATTTCTGGGCTTCAAAAAGAAAAGAATCTAATATGAAACATCAATTAATTGATGGAGGATTATTTGAGGATTTAAACCTTAATGCTGTTGAAAGAATTGAAAGTGTTAAATCTCTTAAAGCTGTTGAAGATGAAAATTTAAATGATAGTCAAAAAATTCATGATAATAATAATACAGATAATAATCAAAGAAAAACTAAACCTTTTAAACCATCTATCTATGCAGATTCTAGGGAAGGTAATTCTAAAATACTTAGAAATCTAGATCAGATTGGTGTAAAAGTTGAAATTAGAGAAATGGCCGTAGGTGATTATCAAGTTAGTGATGATGTAATTATTGAGAGAAAAACTACTAAAGACTTTAGAAGTTCTATAGTTGATAAACGTCTTTTTAAACAAGCTACATTAATGAGAGAAGAATTTAAAAAACCTATAATGATAATTGAAGGTTATGATTTATATGCTGGTTTTCTAGATCCTAATGCTATTCGTGGAGCTATTGCATCTATTGCAATCGATTTTGGAATTAGTATTATACCTACAAGAAATTCTGATGATACTGCTGCAATGATTAAAAGAATTGCATTTACAGAACAAAAAAATAATAATACTCCTATACAAATTAGAACAGAGAGAAAACCTGATAATCTATGGGAACAACAACAATTTATTATAGAATCCCTTCCAAATATAGGCCCTGTAACAGCAAAAAAACTTTTAGAAAAATTTGGAACAGTTAAAGCTGTATTAAATGCAAGTTCAGATGAACTTCAAGAGGTAGAGGGTATTGGTTTAAAAACAGCGAAGAATCTAGTTAAAGTCATTGAATCTAAATATTTACACTTTAAAAAAGATAATTCTAATAAAAAATTAATTTAAATAAACTTATTAAATAAAATTTAATTTAGGTGGTATATGTGAAGGTAATCATGGATGAACGGGGAAAAAAATATTTAATTCCAGAAGATAGGGAATTTCACAGTGACCTTGGTATAATTAAAAAGGAGCAAATGGAAAGAGCAACTATTGGAGATATATTAATTACACATTTAGATAAAGAATTTAAAGTTATAAAACCTAATGTTAATGATTTTATTGATTTAATGGATCGAAGATGTGCTATTTTATACCAAAAAGATATAGCTACAGTACTTGCACATACAGGTTTAGGTTCTGGTGACAGGGTTTTAGATGCAGGTACAGGTGCAGCAGCTGCAGCATTAAATTTTGGAAATATAGTTGGTGATAAGGGCCATGTAACCAGTTATGAAATAAGAGAAGATTTTGTTGAAGTTGCAAAGAAAAATGTTCACAATTTTGGCCTTAATAATATTGAAATTAAAAATAAGGATATTAAGGAAGGTATTGATGAGGAAGAACTTGATTTAATCTTTTTAGATTTACCTAAACCATATGAAATTTTAGAAGAGGTTTATACATCACTTAAACTTGGTGGATGGGTATCTATTTATGCACCTTATATTCAACAGGCTGAAATATCATATAATGTTTGTAAAAAATTAGGTTTTTCTAATCTTGATATAGTAGAAAACTTAGAACGTGGTATTGAAGTTAGACCTCAAGGTGTTAGAGCTAAAACACGTATGTTAGGACATACTGGATATTTAGTTTTTGCACGTAAATTATAAAAATTACATAATAAGAAATCTTTTTTTTATTTTAAATATATGCTTTTAAGTCCTTATTTTTTTATATTAATTTTTTTCATTGAATTTTTTTTTTTTAATCTCTAAATTTAACAATTAATATTATAAAAAAAAAAAAAAAATGGAATATAGAAGTATTATTTAAATATTTTAGGGGTCTGAATTTTTCTGAATTTAAATTATATATACTAGAAATAAAAAAAAAGATTAGGTAAATGCATTGCATTTACTTTAAAACTATTGTATATTTTTTAGCTGAAACACCATTTAAACTAGCTGAATATATTACAATATTA
>OMVX01000035.1 GCA_900314605.1 uncultured Methanobrevibacter sp.
TGTGAATTTATTATTAGGTATGGTTGTGCCGTTTATTTTGATTGTTGCTGTTGCATTACTGTTTGTATTATATTTTATTGTTATTTCTTTTCCTATTTCCGGATTAATAATAGGATCAATAACAACAGTTGTACCCTCTTTTATAATGATTGTTGCATTTGATGATTTTTCTGCAGGGTATGATGTGAGACTTAAAACAGCGGTATATACTCCAGGATTTAAATCTACAATCCATCCTTCACCGGTTAAACCATAAAAAGTATTAACAAATATACCATCTTTGAATATATCAATAGTAGTATTAAACCCATCAAACACCATATCATATACTGTTAAGTTGAATTCCAATTTTTCACCTGATTGGTAAGTTGAAGTGTAATTTAATGCATTTATACTAGCAGGAATAATATCTACATTATCCGAAATGGTATCATTTACTGTATTAAATCTGCATAAAATAGCAGTCCCATCTGCACAAGAGATTGCACCAGTATAATATTCTGCGTGGTTACCGGTAAATGTACAGTTAACAAAACTACCACTACCAAAGATGTAGACTGCACCGCCATTAATTGATGCATAGTTACTATTGAATGTACAGTTAACAAAACTACCACTACTAAAGATGTAGACAGCACCGCCATTAATTGATGCATAGTTACTAGTGAATGTACAATTAACAAAATTACCATAATCACTTTCGATGTAGACTGCACCACCCATACTATTTTCGCCTTTTACGTTGTTATCTATGAATGTGGAGTTTATAAAATTACCATTCCCATTAGAGATGTAGACTGCACCACCTTCACTATAGGAATTTTCTATGTTGTTTGCAGTAAATGTGGAGTTTATAAAATTACCATTCCCATTAGAGAAGTAGACTGCACCACCTTCACTATGGGGATTTTTTCCTTTGTTTCCAGTAAATGTGGAATTAATAAAACTACCATTACCACTTATCCAGACTGCACCACCATCAGAGGTTGCGTTATTACCAGTAAATATTGAATTAACAAAACTAGTGTTATCACTATGATTGATGAAGACTGCACCTCCAGCATCTGCATTGTTACCGGTAAATGTACAGTTAACAAAACTACCACTACCAGAAGAGATGAAGACTGCACCACCCTGGGATGCGTTGTTACCGGTAAATGTACAGTTAACAAAACTACCACTACCAGAAGAGATGAAGACTGCACCACCATAAACTGCGGTGTAACCATTGAAATTGGTGTTTATAAAAGTACCATTACCATTAGTGACATAGACTGCTCTTCTATCAGGGGCATAGCCATTTGTAAATGTGGAATCTATAAAACTACCACTACCAGAAGAGATGTATACTGCACCAGCCTCATTATATACTTTGTTACCAGTAAATGTACAGTTAACAAAGGTACTATTACCCCTACTGATGTAGACTACACCATCATAAGTTGCGGTGTTACCTGTAAATGTAGAGTTAATAAAACTACCACTACCAGAAGAGATGTATACTGCACCACCAGCACCATTAAAAACTGCGGTGTTAGCTGTGAATGTAGAGTTAATAAAACTACCACTACCAGAAGCGATGTATACTGCACCACCATAAGTAGATCCAAAATATATATTTTCTAATTTGTTGTTATTAAATGTGGAATTTATAAAACTACCATTACCCTCATTGATGTAGACTGCACCACCACGACTACTTGCGCTGTTACCTGTAAATGTGGAATTTATAAAACTACCATTACCCTCATTGATGTAGACTGCACCACCATAAGTAGATGCAAAATCTTCAATTTCTAATTTGTTGTTATTAAATGTGGAATTTATAAAACTACCATTACCCTCATTGATGTAGACTGCACCACCACGACTAATTGCGCTGTTACCTGTAAATGTGGAATTTATAAAACTACCATTACCATAACTGATTTGGACTGCGCCACCTTGGGATGCGTTGTTACCTGTAAATGTGGAATTTATAAAACTACCATTACTACTATTGATGTAGACTGCGCCACCTTGGGATGCGTTGTTACCTGTAAATGTGGAATTTATAAAACTACCATTACCATGATTTATGTAGACTGCGCCACCTTGGGATGCGTTGTTACCTGTAAATGTGGAATTTATAAAACTACCATTTCCATGATTTATGTAGACTGCGCCAACTACCATTTCCATGATTTATGTAGACTGCGCCACCATATGTAAATTCATCATATTCATTTTTTCCATTGTTATTAGTAAATGTGGAATTTATAAAACTACCATTACCTTCATAGATGTAGACTGCACCACCACGACTAATTGCGCTGTTACCTGTAAATGTGGAATTTATAAAACTACCATTACCACAATAAATGCTGACTGCACTATCACGTCCGTTTTTAATGATTAAGTTTTTTAAAATTAAATTATATCCAATATCAACTTGTAGGAACATAATTTTTCCACCTAAATCTATAGTATGACCTTGACCATCAATAATCAAATCACGATTTACAACAATACCATTTGTAAAACCAGAATCAGTACCATTATTATAAGTATAATCTTTATCTAAAGTTATACTAGAAGAAGAACCAGCATTGATTGTGGTATTTAACTCTGATATAGTACCTTCATTGGAAGAGCCAACAGTATTACCATTATTATTTCCTTTTATAATATTCTCATCATTATTACTATTATTTTTGGATGTGCTTATAACAGTATTTTTTGCATAATTATTTATATCATTAACATCAACATTATCATTATCTGATGTTATACTATGGGTACATATATTTTTTGTAATTACAGCACTATCATCAGTGACATCTGTTGCTGATACTAGACTTAAACCTAAAAATAAGGTTAAAATCATAGATACAACCAACAAATGTTTAAATGTAAAAACCCTCCATTATTTTTATATTTTTAAAAAATTGTGTATACTATATTAATGGATACTCATATTCTTCTTTTTTATTATACCTTAATTATAAACTTTATTATCCTTCTTTTTTTGGACTTATTTGTGAATCCCTCTCCATTTTTAATGCAACAAAAAAAATATATACTTCAAATCTATCAGAATTGCCAAAAGGAATTAGAAAAATAAAGACAAGTTATTAAACACAAAGATAGTGAATTAAAAGATATATTGTTTAATCAAGGTATTTTTGTCAGTATTACATATACACCAATTGACACAAATATACTACAAAATGTTAGTGAAACCTCAGATTCAGATAATATCATAATTTCAGACTTAACATTAAAAGTATACTTCAACAATGAACTGCAAGATGAAATAGATATTATAGAAAACAGATTAGAATGTATTAATCTTCAAGAGGTTATAGATACTCAAGGAATATTAGGTTATAAGTACACTTATTCTAATACTATCCCTTCTACTTCTTATATTGGTAATTGGTCAGATACTCCTCTCACACCCACATCTGATAACTCTATTGTATACTATATTAGTTTTAATGTTGATTCAAAAAGTGGAGATTATTATAATGTATCTGTACCTGAAATCTATGCAGAATATAAAGAAAATACAATTTATTATTATGAATACATCTATAAAGTAAATAATAATCCAACGACACCTTTATGTCTTACTGTATCTCCTTCTACTGGTGTTGCCCCTACTGGTTGGTCTATTATTTGTGAAACAACATCTGATAAGTTCCCTTATGGTTGGAAATGTTATCGTACAAGAGTAGAAAATGGTGAATGGAGTGAGTATGTAGGTGTGAAAGATAAAGAAGGAAATAATGTTGCTATTGCTTATACTAATACGGAAGAAATAGATGTTAATGCTTTACCTTATCAATATTGTTATATTCTTGTCGGTGAAAATTAAAATCCACCTATCCTTGAATATTATTTATCTTCTAATGAGTTTGATGAGTTGAATAAAGAAGTTCAATCAAAGTATCGTACTAATATAATAGAAGAATATGGTGAATTACCTGACCCATCATTTACTTTTAAAAGACCATCTGTTTCAGAGGATTATCCTTATCTTTATGTTTTTAAAAGAGAAAGAATAGGTGATGAATGGAGTCTTTGGAGAGGTACTGGAGGGATATATCGAAAATTCACTGAAAATGAGGAAGAGTATTATTATTTAAGGTATATGGTATTCTTATAGATAATTTTGAACATAAAGGTGAAGAAGATACTATCCAATATAGTTACCGATTAGGTACAAGTGGGAATTACACTTGGAATAGTGATGACTATGAAGATAATACAAATGAAACATTATCTGAACAAGATGATGATGCTTTTCCAAATGGTTGGGCTTCCATTATTGATTATCAAAATAGTTCTAATAGTTATCCTTATCGTTTAAAAAGAACTAAACATCTCGGTAGATGGAGTATGTGGAATGGTGAAAAGGAGGTGTATTATGGTTGAATTTAAAATTGATTTAAAAGATGTTTCTCTCGATGGGTATACATTAACAACACAAGAAAATGCTACTGGTAAAAGGATTGATAGTGTTACTGATGGAGTAGAATTTGTCCCTTACTGGAGAACAATAAAAAATGATGAAATAACAATAATAGTGAATGATGCATTAAGATTAGCAATACTGTATGTATCTGCAAAACATTATGCCCAATTAGCTAATAATTGGTATGATTTAGGAACAATCCCTGATGGATACAGACCAGTTCGAAAATTCACATAGATAGCACATATTAACGGTTGTCAAATAAAAATAACCCCAAAGGGTAAAGTACAGTATATGAGTCCAGAGGAGAGAGTTACAAGAACTTATGTTGCTTCTATTGTTTATCCTTATTTTAGCAACCATGTAGACCCTCTTGATGAAGGGTAGGAAGTGTAATGAGTATGAATACTGTTTTAAAGAATAGACAATGTGAAAACTGTACCTATAAAGGTACAAAACAATGTAAAAAGAATGATTTTATAAGATTTACAATCTATGATAAATATGAATGTAAAAACAAAAAAAAGGAGATGATGTTATATGAGTATATGTACAACTTTAGCAAAACAGATAACAGATTATGTACAAAAGAATAAGAAAATGCCTAAACTATTAAAGATTGATGGTGTAGGTTATAATCAAACCATATGGCTTATCGTTTAGCATATGGAGTGTGTAATGAGTTAAAAGACGCTAAACCATTCCATATAGATAATGCAAAAAACCCAAAAGGGAATAAATTAAATCATAAAATCTATAAAAGTAGTTATGTTAAATTCGCAAAAAACTACTGCAAATTTGTAGAAACACACAAACAAACACCTAACTATGTAAGCTTTGAAGGTACAAAGATAGCAATAATCCTTTTTATCTATGAAATGGTAAGAATAGTTAATAGGTACAGACAAGATAAAGAAATACCTTTGTATTGTACTTTTGATTCTGCTCATGTTAGAGGTACAACTACACAAAAAGAAAATCAAGATAAAAAAGAAATAACTAAAGATGGTTGGTATTGGAACCCAAGATGCTTAATGGGTGGTGAAGAAAAACAGTACACTAATTATTATTGTGCAGATGTTACTATAATGCAGATTTGTTATGAATTGTTTGGTTTAGACCTTTCACAGTCATGGATCGCAAGTATAGCAGGAACTACCACTCTTGGTACAAGTCATGAAGGTATAAACTCTGCATTAAAGACTATTGCAAAGAAATATGGGTACACTATCAGTATTGAATGGAAATCCTTTAATGATGTGGGTTGGAAACAATTAGCAGAATATGTGGCTTCACCAAAGGTTGGTATTGGTATACATCATATGTGGCATAATGACAATGACTATAATGATATGGGAGGACATTACTCACTTGCAGAGGAATTAACCTTAAACAACACATATTCCAAGAAATATACAGTTTAAGTGGAGCATCATTAAAAAATAAGAGCTTCAAGTAATGGAAGACACTATGAATGAAATATCCCAGCCATCAGTATTAATTGTTACAAAAAAATAAAAGGGTATTAATAGTGTTTCATTGTATATCCCTCTAAAATTGCTTATATATAATATGAGTTACATACTGTTTTAATATGAGATGTACAACACTTCTCATTATAACTATTTGGAGGATATAGATACAATGAGTGATATACCAAAAGCTCCAATCAAAAGATTGGTTACAAACAATGGTGCCGTAAACATATCAGCAGATGCTCTTGACAAAATTGTAGAAAATGTTGAAGAGTATGTAAGAGATATGGGAAGAGATTTAATGGATATAACTCGCCATTCAAATCGTAAAACAATTAAAATAAAAGATTTGGAGTATTTGAAACAATAATTGTGTGCATTTTTTTTCTTCTGTTTTAATAGTAGAGTTCTTTTTTTCTACTATTTTTTCCTTTTTTTTATACCTAATAATATAACAATTGTTATAAAGTTTATATATACTATAAAAATTATACTATAATGTAGAGATACAAAAAAAAGAATTATTTAATCCATATTAATTAAATCTTCTTTTGTGTTTCTAAAAAAAACCATTTGAATTTTTGTTTTTTCTATAATAATTTATATATTTGTGTGTGCTTCTATATTTTTTTTTATAAACACTACTTTTTTTTCAATGTTTAAATATTATTATAATGGAAATAAAAGGGAAAAAACCTATTAGGGTTTTTATCATAAAGAAGTCTTTGTTTACTTGTTTCAGCTTTATCTTCAAGTTTCGTAAAATAAGGGTTTAAAGAATTAAATTAAACACATAGCAATTCCAATTATTGTGGAAATAATTTATTTTTGTGGATATTGGGTAGTTTTTTATACTTCTTTTTGTAGAATTATAGTTAGTTTTATATACTTCTTACCCCTAAAAATACATAATATATTCGTATATATACAAAAATATATTAGAATATATTAAAAAACATGTTTAATAGCAAAAGTGCTAAAAATATTAATACAAGTGTTTTAAAATTATTAATAATAAATTTTAAGAAAAATACAATAATTACTATTACAATAAATCCGATTAAAAATTTCATCATTTTATCCACCAGCCAAAATAGTTTTTACTCCTTCATTTGAGATTTCTTCTTTTTTAAATTCAACATCAAATTTTACTCTTTCAATAGTGTCTTTAAGTGCTCCATAAGATTCATCTCTATGTGAACCTAATACAACAACTAAAAATAAACTATCACCAGTGTAAAATTCACCAATATAATGAACAACACTAATTTCAAAAACACCATATTTTAATTTTACATCTTCAACAATATTTTCAATATCTTTTGTTGTTTTTTCTTTATCAGGGGTAGTTAATATTAATTTATCAACTTTTTTTCCTTCCTCATTACCTCTAACTATACCTTCAAATGTAAATATTGCACCTGAATCATCGATTTTTCTAGACTTTTTAACATTTTTTATTAAATCGGATATGTAAATATTGTCTTCATTTTTTTCAATTATCCTAACAGTCATAATATTACCTCTATAAGGAAATTTATTCTTCATTTTTTTCTTTTTTTGCAAGATGTTGTATACGGTTTATACCATCAATTTCTTTAATAATTTCTACAGTTGAAGAAGGAACAAGAGATTGCCAGTCATCATTATTAATCATTCTCTTTCTGATTTCCCGACCGGATAATAATTTTCTACTATACAATGGTGGAGATTTAACCTCATAATTTTCCTCATAGAATAATCTTTGAACAAGAGGGTTTCCACTATATAGTGTAGAAAATGGAGGAGTCATCATTTTAACATGTGCAACCCATACAGCATTCATTTCTATATCTTCCATTGGAACAATATAATATCTTAATGAATCTACATTTTCCTCTACTAAAAACCTTTTAATCATCATTATTCTTTCACCTGCTGTAAAAGGATCATTAGTGGTGTGTGACATTTGTGCACTTCCTACACCAATAATTATCTCATCAACTTCCTCTAATGTTTTAAGAATAACTTGACCATGGCCTTTATGGAAAGGTTGCATTCTACCTATTATTAGACCCCTTTTTATACTCATCTAAACAACTCTATTAAAATATTGAAATATTATTTTACATATTTTATATTATTCATTATATTAATACTTTAAGATAAAATCTAAATTTTAAAAAATTAAAGTATTTAAAAGCATTTTTTCAATCCTTTATTGTCCATTTAATTAATGTTTATTATATTTACTTTTTTTAAATTATATATGATTATTTAAACAATAAATAGAATAGTAATATAAATTATAGAAAAATATATATAATAATTTTATTTAATAGAAAATTATGAAAAATAGATTTAATCTTAGTGATAAAACACAAAAGATTTTAGACAATGCTTTAGATGAGGCAATAACAGTTGAAGATGCTATTTATTTAATGAACTTAAAAGGCTCTGAAGTATTTCCACTACTAGAAACAGCAGATTATTTAAGGCAAGAATTAGTTGGAGATAATGTTACTTATATTAATAACTGTAATATAAATTTCACTAATATTTGCAAAGTCCGATGTAGGTTTTGTGCATTTGGTAAAGATAAAAATGACCCAGATAGTTATATACAATCAGATGAAGCAATATTAAAAAAAGCTCAAAATGCTGTAGATGATGGTGCAACAGAATTTACATTAATGGGTGGAGTATTAGAAGATGCAGATATTGATTATTATAAACATCTTCTTGAATTATTAAAAAATGAATTTCCAAAAAATTCTATTCATGGATTTTCTCCTACAATGATATATGATGCATGTTTAAAATCTGAATTATCTATTGCAGAAGGTGTTAAAATCCTTAAAAAAGCAGGATTAGATAGTCTTCCTGGTACTGCAGCAGAAATTTTAACTGACCGTTCAAGAGCTATCATATGCCCTGATAAAGTAAAAACTCAACAATGGATAGATATTGTTAAAGAAGTACATAAACAAGGTATTTCCGGTTCTGCAACTATGATGTATGGTCATATTGAATCTATTGATGAACGTGTAGAGACTATGAGAATTTTAAAAGAGATTCAAGAAGAAACTCATGGTTTTACAGAATTTATACCAATGACTTTTATGCCCCATTATTCTCCTATATTTTTAGAAGGTCAAAAAAATTTAGGTGCAACAGGTATAGAGGATTTAAAACTTTATGCTACAAGTCGTTTAATGTTTAGAGATTTAATACCTAATATTCAAGTTTCATGGGTAAAAATGGGTTTTAGATTTGCACAAATATCATTAATGGCGGGTGCTAATGATTTAGGAGGAACTCTTGGTGGTGATGAATTATCAGAAGCTAGTGGTGCTCCAGATGGTGTACAAGCTTCTATAGATGATATGAAAAAAATAATTACTAAATTAGGAAGAAAACCCGTAGAGCGTAATACATTCTATACAATATAAAAATAAGGTCTGATTTTTTTCTTTTTATATTATTTTTTTTTGAATATTTTATTAAATTATATAATTCTTGAATTATCTTAATTTAGTGAAAATATTATTTTAAAGGTATATTGCAACTATATAATAAATATGATTGAAATAATTTATATTATATTTTAATTATTAAATTTATATTATATTTAATTTATATTATAAAATTTACAAATCTTATATTAGGGATAATATGGTAGATGAAAAAGATATAGAAACAGAAGTTGTTATAGTAGAAAATAAAGATCCATTAAATATGATGTTAGATGAAGTAAAATCTATTGCAGAATATTATAATTTTGGAGAAGTTAAATTTAGAGTTGATTTTGAAGATAATTATTATCCTAATGTTTTTGTTATAAACACTAATGAAGAATTAACAGATGTACGTATAAGACAGTTAAGTAGTTTATTTAGAAGTAGATTAAATAAATTCTGTGATGAATATAATATTCTTAAATCTTTTGAATCTGTTAAATTTGAATTTCAATAAATAAATATAAATTTTTAATTTAAATTAAATATCTTACAATATAAATTATTTAAATAAATATCTAACAATATAAATTAATAATTATAATACTATTAATAATTATTTTATAGAATAATATAATTAATTCAAATACATATATAATTTAATAATTAAATAGTTTTCAAATAATATTTTTTAACAACCCAATATAGAATAATTTTTTTTTTTAAAATTTTCAGTATAATAAGTGATTATTTATGATTAAGGTAGAAAATTTATCTAAAACTTATAAATTATCAAATAATGATGAAGTTATAGGTCTTAAAAACATTAATTTAGAAATTAATGAAGGTGAAATCCTTGGTATTATAGGTACCAGTGGTTCAGGAAAAACAACTCTTTTAAGATGTCTTAGAGGGGTAGAAAAATTTGATGTAGGTACTATAACTGTTGATGATTTTGTACTTAATGCAGATGATAGTCAATATTATTATAATAAACTTAAACAGGCTACAGCTATTCATCTACAAAGAAATTTTGGTTTATGGCCAGCTAGTTGTAGAGAAAATATTTTAAGAAAATTTTATGGAACAAAATATGAAGATGAAGCATCAATTATACTTGAAGATGCTGAAAAAGAGTTTGGAGAAGAGACAGATAGAATATTAAAATTAGTAGGTTTATGGGAAAAACAAAATTATTCCTCAACCATTATTAGTGGAGGAGAAAAACAAAGACTTATTATGGGAAGACAACTTGCTAAAAAACCTAAACTATTACTTTTAGACGAACCTGCTACTATGGCTTGTCCTAGAACAAAACAAGAAATACTTGAAGCTGTTAAAAAAATAAATGACGAATTAGGTATTACTGTAGTTGTTGTATCACACTTACCAGAAGTACAAAAATACCTTGCAGATCGTGTAGTACTAATGGAAGATGGTGAAATTATTAAAGTCAGTGATGATGTTAATCAAATTACAGAGGATTTCTTAAATGATATGGAAGAAGAATCAGATATTAAAATCACAGCTACAGATGAAACTATTATTAAAAGTGAAGGTATTAAAAAAAGATATTTCGTATTAAATGAAGGAGAAAGTCTTAATATAGAAGATGCAACATTTGATATTAAAAAAGGAGATATTTTAACTTTACTTGGACCTAGTGGTGCAGGTAAAACAGTTCTGTTACGTTTACTAGATGGTCTTGATGATGCAGATGATGGTAAGGTAAGTTATAAACTTATAAAAGATTGTGAAGAATTTTGGGTCGATATACATCAGCCTTCCTTAAATCGTATGGATATAAGACGTAAAGTTGGATTTATGTATCAGGAATTTGCCCTTCAACATTATGCAACAATTAGAGATCAACTTGCAGCTAAACTTGGATATAAAAATAATCAAGTAGTAGAAAATGCTAAAAAAATAGCAAAACAAGAAGGTTTATCTGATGAAATATTAGATTCATTATATTTATTAACAGATTTAACTGAGTCAGAAGCTAAAAATAGATTAGAACAGGTAGGAATATTACCTGAAATATTAAATGATCTATTTCCGAAATTCCCAGCAACCGCTGTTAAAGATGCAGTTACCGATATATTTGAAAAATTAGACCTGTCACTTGATGTACTTGATAGAAAGTCATATGAATTATCTGGTGGCCAGAAGGTACGTGCAATGTTATCACTTGTACTTGCTAGTAAACCAGAAATATTACTTTTAGATGAACCATTTGGAGACCTTGACCCTAAAACTTTAAGAATAGTTTCTAACTCACTTAAAAAGTTAGCTAAAGACTATGGTATTACTATTGTTATGGTATCACATAATACTGATTTCATGAGAGAACTATCTAATAGAGGAATCTTTATGAATGATGGTGACCTGTTAGATGATAGTAGAGATATTGATGAGCTTGTAGATAATTTTATTAAATTCTGTAAAGCAGATTATTTAATTGAAAATTCCTAATTTTTATTAGATTTTATTTTTTGATTGATTAATCTAATAATTAAAATAAATATTATTATTAAACTCTTTAAAAAATACTAGATGGATACTATGTTTAAAAAAATATTAATTGCTAGTGATGGTTCCCCGGCTGCTGAAAAGGCTATAGATTTAGGTATAAATCTTGCAGTTAAATATCAAGCAGAGGTAGCAGCATTATACATTATCAATCCTATGGAAATGTCTTATGATGATGGTGATGATGATGGTGGTAAGGTTTTAGATAAAATTACAGAAAAAGGTAAAAAAGCAAAAATTACTGTAATAGAACATATTATCACTGCAGATCCTCTAAAAGATTTTAAGATAATGATATGTAAAATTAATCCGGATTTAGTTGTAATAGGAAAACATGGATTTACATATGATAATAAAAAATATGATGAAAATAGATTAGGTAGTGTTGCTCAAAAAGTCCTTGAGGTTTCTAATGTGCCAGTTATAATAGCTAACTAATTAATTTAATAATATATTCTAATTTATTGATTGTATATTTATTAGCTATTTTTTTATTTTTTCTTTATTTCTGTTTTTTAAGATTATACTCTTTTAAATACATTTTATTTTTAAATATTTTAAAGTAGATTTTTAAGAATTTTAACTAATATTATTTTTCAATTTTTTTATACAAAATTTAAATAAATAATTAAAAGAATTTTTATTTACAAAATCTTTTATATAATAAAAAACAATAAAAAATTATAAAATATTGAGGTGCTATAAATGGCAGAATATAAATGTAAAGTATGCGGTTATGTTCTAGATACTGAAAAAGGTGAAACAAGAAAAGATGTAGCTCCTGGTACTTCCTGGGAGGAAATTGGTGAAGGATTTAAATGTCCTTTATGCGGGGCACCTAAAAAAATGTTTAACCCTTTATAGTGAGGTGATAAAATGGCAAATTTTGTTTGTGGAGTATGTGGATTTACTTATAATGAAGATGAACAAGACACAGCATTTGCAGACTTACCTGATGATTATGTATGTCCTGTTTGCGGTGTAGATAAAGATAAATTTAGTGAACAATAGATTAAAAATTATTTAATTTATATATTAAAAATCACTTTATATTAATTACTTAAATTAAATATTTTTACAATCATTATATTTTTTATTTATATTTTAATTCATAAATTTTTAATAATAACTTATATTTTGGTGATATTATGGTAAATGAAGTAATGGAAAAAGCTTTAAATAAACAATTAAATGCTGAATTATATTCTGGATATTTATATTTATCTATGGCAGCTTATTTTGAAGACAATGATTTAGCAGGTTTTGCTAATTATATGAGAGTTCAAGCTCATGAAGAACAAGATCATGCAATGAAATTTTATGATTACATTATAAGAAGAGGAGCTAAAGTTACTTTAACTGAAATTGAAGCACCTCAAACTGAATGGAAAGGTGTTATCCCTGCATTTGAACATGTTCTTGAACATGAAAAAATGGTTACTGGTTTAATTGATGATTTAGTTGATTTAGCTATTGAACAAAAAGACCATGCTACTAATAATTTCTTACAATGGTATGTTGAAGAACAAGTTGAAGAAGAAGAAAATGCAATGGAAAACTTAGCTAAAGTTAAATTAGCTGATGGTAATCCTCAAATTTTATATAAAATTAATGAAGAACTTTCAGCAAGAGAACATCATCCTATAGATGAATAATCTTTCTTCTTTTTTTTTTACTTTTTCTTGATAAAATAGTTTTTTTCTTAATAAATTATTTATTTTCTTACCGAATACTTTTTTTCTTACTCATATGCTTTATTATTATAATCTATTTTTAAATGAATTTCTTAATATTTTTTAATCAATATTTTAGTTATTTTTATTTATCATTAATTTTTTATTTAAATAAATACTAAATATTATATTCTTTGAAATATAATAATAAAATAATAAATATTAAAATTAAATTTTAATTATTTAAAGTAAAATAATATTTTTAAATTTAAGTTTTATTATTCTTTAATTTTAAAAATAATCATACTTTTATAATTTATATTACATGTTGTTTTATAAAATTTATTTAATGGTGAAATAATGGAAGGACCTTGGGTAGAAAAATATAGGCCACAAACTCTTGATGAAGTTGTAGGTCAAGAACATATTGTAAAAAGATTAAAAAAATACACTAATGAACAAAGTATGCCTAATTTAATG
This sequence comes from uncultured Methanobrevibacter sp., assembly GCA_900314605.1. Taxonomy (GTDB): domain Archaea; phylum Methanobacteriota; class Methanobacteria; order Methanobacteriales; family Methanobacteriaceae; genus Methanarmilla. The sequence continues at coordinate 14,057 of OMVX01000035.1, forward strand.
TTTTCTGGTCCTGCAGGAGTAGGTAAAACTACTACTGCTCTAGCTTTAGCTAAATCAGTTTTAGGTGAATATTGGAAAAATAACTTTTTAGAGTTAAACGCATCTGATGCAAGAGGTATAGATACTGTAAGAAATCAGATTAAAAACTTCTGTAAACTTAAACCTATGGGAGCTCCATTCCGTATAATATTTTTAGACGAAGTGGATAACATGACTAAAGATGCTCAACATGCTCTAAGACGTGAGATGGAAATGTATACTAAAACTTCTTCATTTATTTTATCCTGTAATTATCCATCTAAAATTATAGACCCTATCCAGTCAAGATGTGCAATATTTAGATTTGCACCTATTAAAAAAGAAGATATTACTACTCGTTTAGAGTATATATGTAATGAAGAGAATTTTGGATATACTGATGAGGGAATCAGTACCATAGTCTATTTTACAGAAGGGGATATGCGTAAATCTGTAAATATATTACAATCTGCAGCAACAGAAGGAGAAGAAGTTACTGAAGATGCAGTTTATGATGTAATTAGTAAATCTAAACCTCAGGATATTAATAATATGGTTACTGCAGCTTTATCTGGTGACTTTATGAAGGCTAGAGATTTACTTAGAGAAACTATGATTCTACAGGGTACTAGTGGAGAAGATATGGTTGTTCAAATATACCAGGATGTAACTAAAAGGGCTACTGAAGGTAGGATGGATAGTAATGTATACATAAATCTTGTTGAATATATTGCTGAGACTGATTTTAGAATACGCGAAGGTGCTAATCCAAGAATACAATTAGAAGCTTTACTTGCAAAATTCTTATAAATATTTTTATTTTCTAAAATTAAATTATTAGTAGTTTATTTAAATTTAATTTAATATTATTTTCAGGAATTAATAATATGCAATGGACAGATAAATACAGACCTCAAAGCTTTAAAGATATTATTGGAAATAATAAACAAAAAGCATTAATAGAAAAATGGGTCAATGAGTGGAAGGAAGGAAATCCTCAAAAAACTTTATTACTTGTAGGACCTCCTGGAATAGGTAAAACTACATTTGCTCTAGTTATAGCTCATGAATTTGGTGAATATGTAGAATTAAATGCAAGTGATAAACGTTCATATGATCTTTTAATGGAAACTATAGGTGAATCTACAACTACCCAGTCACTATTTTCAAATAAGTCTAAATTAATAATTCTTGATGAAGTAGATGGTATTACTGGTAATCAGGATAAGGGGGGAACTAGGGCTTTAAATAAAATCATTCAAAACACAAAACATCCTATTATAATGATGGCTAATGATTTTTACTCTAAACGATTAGCTACAATTAAAACGAAATGTCAAGTAATAAAATTACCTAAAATCAGAAGTCCTACGATTAATGTTAATCTTAAAAGAATCTGTAAAGCAGAAGAAATTGAAGCAGATCCGGAAGCATTAAAACAACTTGCTAAAAGGTCAAATGGGGATATGCGTTCAGCAATAAATACTTTACAGGCTTTATCTGAAGAAAGTAAAACATTAAATATGGAAGATTTGGAAAATGTTACTCAAAAAACTGACCGTTCTACTATAATTAATGCTACATCTCGTGTATTGAAAAGTAAAAATATTACTCATATTCGTGATGATATGATTATAGATGAAGATCCTACACTTCTAATGGAATATATAGCAGAAAATATTCCAAGAGAATATGAAAATCCAAAAGAAATTAAAAAAGCATATGAAAATATTTCTAAAGCTGATTTATACTTTGGTAGAACACAATCCTCAAGAAATTATGGTTACTGGCGATATGCTACCTTATTTATGGGTCTTGGTGTAGCTTTATCTAAAAGAGAAACATATAAGAAATTTTCTAAAATAGTCTCTCCACAATCTTTCTCTAAAATGGGTAAATATAGAGGTAAAAGAAACCTGAGAGATAATATTGCTGATAAAATGGTAGAAAATATGCATGTTTCTAGGGAGATTGCTTATTCAATGTTTCCTTACTTTGAAATAATGTTTCAGGATGATAAAACAGCATATGAAATATCCTCTTTTTTAGAATTAGAAGATGATGAAATTAAACGTTTTAGAAAGAAAAAAATTCCTAAAAAGTTCATTGATAAAATGGAAAAAGAAAGAGCTCAAAGAATGCAAGAACGTCAGGCAGAATGGGCTGAGGAATATAAAAAAGATCTTAATTTAAATAATTCAGATGAAATCACAGATAATTATTTTGAAGAGGATTCAAATGAATTAGATTCTATTGATTCATTTAGTGATGAAGATATTGATGAAATTCTTCAGGAGAATTTAGATATCACCGATTCAATAAATGAAGATAAATCAGAATCAATTATTGATGAAGCTAGTGAGAGTAAAGTTGATGAATCTTCCGATTTAAAAGATAGTAATATTGAAGAAGATAATAAAGAAGATTCTGATTCTAAAAAAGAAAAATCAGTTCAAACATCATTATTTAGTTTTGAATAATCTTTATTATTTCCATTTCTTTTTTTTTAAAGTTGAATTAAGTTTATTATTACATTTTAGATTATTAAGAGATATTATATTTTTTTTTTTATTTAATATCTCATTATAATTTCTTCTTTAATACTTTTTTATTTTATTTTATTTTATGATTATAATAAATTATTTTATATTACTATTTAATTGATTTTCTTCTAAGTACTCTACTGATTTGAGAATATTAAATTTATATTGAGTTACTGTTTCATCTAAAAATTCGATAAATTCTCCAGATATATCGTTGTATTTTTCTTCAAGTATTTTTCCACCTAGAAAATCATTTATCTGTTTATTTGTAACTTTTATAAGGGGATAAATAAAATTTTTATCAAAAACAGGGTAGTTTATACCTTTACCTTTAAATATATTATTGCAGATTAGATGGATTTTCATATCTAATGTAAGCTTAGAGGCTATTACATCATATTCTTCATTTTCATCTAAAACAAGTTTAACACCATATTTACGTGTATATGGTTCTAATAAAATATTTATCAGAGGATTTACATCTTTTTTTATTAATATTTTCATTTTTGGTTTTATTGTTTTTGATAATTCTCTTGATGCATTAGTTGCAATTTCCTGAAAGAGTGATGATCTGATTACTTTTTGTGATTTAAATTTAAGCTCGAAATTATTTTGTCTTCTTTTAGAAAACTTAGAAAACCGTAGATTATTTATATATATTTTATTTTCCCAGATTGATACATATCTAGTATCTACTCCTATATCCTTTAAAAATCTTAGAATGTCCGATTTAGAGTTTTTATATTCTTCTTTTTCTTCAGGAATATTCAAATCAAATAAAAAATTATCTTCCATTTAATCACAACTATATTTAACGATTTATTCATCTTTTCTTAATGATTTTAAAATAATATCTTCCATAGCATCTGTATCTGCATCCATAGTTGTCCATATTTTAAATGCTTCGGCTCCTTGATATAAAAACATTTTAATGCCACTTACTTTAACTGCACCGATTTTATCTGCTTCTTTTAGTATTGTGGTTTCAAGTGGATTATATACTATATCAAATATAACCATATTCGGATTCATTTGTTGAGCATATACAAGTGGTTTATCATTATTATTTGGATACATTCCATTTGGTGTAGTATGTACTATTATATCTGTATCTTTAAGATATTTGTTAATATTTTCAAATGTATCAAATTGTCCATTATATTCTGTTTTACTTGTTATATCTCCTGCTAGGTCTATTGCCTTATCAAGATTCCTGTTTAATATAGTAATTGATTCTATATCTTCAAAACATAACCCGAATGCTATAGCACGTGCAGCTCCGCCTGCACCAAGTATTAACACATTTTTATTTTTTAGGGCTGTTTTTTCTTTTAATGCTCTAACTGCACCTGTAGCATCTGTATTATAACCTTTTGCAATTGACCCATTAGAGTTATATTCAAATTTTATAGTGTTTACTGCACCTATTTTTTCTGCAAGAGGATCAATTTCATCTAAATATTTAATTATATTAATTTTATGAGGGATAGTAACATTTAATCCTCTGATTTTTAAACTTTTAGCTCCTCTGATAACATCTTTAATATTTTTCTCTTTTACATTAAATGCTAAATATGCATAATTTATTCCTAATGATTTAATATTTGCATTATGCATTTGTGGTGATAGGCTATGAGCGATTGGATCTCCTATTACTGCTAATATTTTTGTTTCCCCATTAATTTCCATATTATCACATAGTACTTTCTTTTTATATAATATTTTATAGTATAGATATAAATTAATTATTAAATTTTTATCTAATTGTTCTTTTAAATCCCAATTTTTTTATTGTTTTTTATATTTTCAAATCAATATTTTCATTATAAATTTTTTTAGATACTAAATATTATTTATCTATTTTAAATTTTTAATATAATTAATTTTATAAAGATTGAAAAACTTATTATATATGTATAAATTTTTATATTTCTTATTTAAATTATCTTATTAAAAGTATTTTTATTGGAGGCAGTTAAGTGGAATTTAATAGGCCAAGAGGTACAAGAGACTTTCTTTTTGATGAAATGAGACAAAGAACTGTATCTGAAAATATTTTAAGACAAGTCTTTGAAAATTATGGTTATGGGGAAGTTAAAACACCTTTATTTGAAGAGTTAAAATTATTTACAACTAAATCTGGTGAAGAGATTATAGATCAGCTCTATAATTTTAAGGATAAATCAGATAGGGAACTTGCACTTAGACCAGAAATTACTGCTGCAATATCTAGATTATATATTAATGAAATGTCTAAAACTGCTAAACCTATTAAATTATACTATTTTGGTAGTTGTTTTAGATATGAAAGACCTCAAAAAGGTCGTTTTAGACAGTTTTGGCAATTTGGTTGTGAACTTATAGGTTCTAAATCTCCTGAAGGTGAATCTGAAGTTATTTCTATGGCTAATGAATCTATTATTAAATTAGGTATTACAACAGCAGAAATCCATATTAATCATTTAGGTATTATTAGAGGTCTATTTGAACACTTTGGAATTGATAAAGATAAATCTCGCCAGGTAATGATTGTTGTAGATAAAGGTGATAAAGACCTACTTGAAGATGCACTTAAAGGTGATGATGCTATAATTGATAATGGTGAACTTGCTGATATTCTACTTGATTTAATTGATATGGTTGGAGATTCATCTATTTATAGTGATGTAGAAAAATTAGTATCCTCATATGATGAATGTATGCCTGCTTTAGATGAACTTAATAATTTAATCACTACCTTAAAAAGTTTCAATGTAGAAAATTATAAGATTAACCTTGGTGTAGCACGTGGTCTAGATTATTATACTGGAATTGTTTTTGAGATTTATGTTCCAGAACTAGGTAGTCAAAAACAGGTTTGTGGCGGAGGTACATATAGTTTAATTAAACTCTTTGGTGGTGAAGATGTTGTATCTACAGGATTTGCATTTGGATTTGACCGTTTGATGGATGCAATAGAAGCTTCTGGCAATCTTCCAGAACTTAAACCTAAAGTTGATGTTTATGTTGCACCAATTTCAAATGATACTCGCCAATTATCTTTTACTATAGCTCAAAATTTACGTAGTGCAAATATTCCTACGGAAATAGATTTATCAAGAAAGAAATTTAAAAAGTTATTATCTCATGCAAATAATTTAGGTGTCAAATATACTGTACTTGTTGGAGCTAAAGATTTAGAGAATAATCAAGTTACAATTAAGAATATGGGTTCTGGTAATCAAGAATTAATTGATTTGGATAATATAGTAAACTTTATTAAAGATAATCTTTAAGTTCACTATATTTTTATTTCAATTTATTAAATTATTCTTTCCTAATCTTAACTACTAAAATAATTTAGTATATTATTGTCATTAAATTAAAAGTAAAATCAATTATTTAATGTAATTTTTAATTACATTTCTTTTAAAAAGTGGTAAAATGGAATTAAATTTTAGACATGAAAAAAATGGGGAAAAATTAATAATTGCTATAGCTCAAGATTATAAAACTAATGAAGTTTTGATGGTAGCATTTATGAATCCTCAAGCAGTTGAAGATACATTAAAAACAAAAAAAGCACATTATTACAGTACTTCAAGAGGAAAGCAATGGTTGAAAGGAGAAAGTTCTGGTAATATACAGGAAGTTAAGGAGATATTAATTGACTGTGATGCAGATACAATAATATTAAAAGTAAATCAAATTGGTGCTGCTTGTCATGAGGGTTATAAGTCCTGTTTCTTTAGAAAACTAGATAACTCAAAGGAAACTTATAATCTTCAAGATTTAACTGATGAAGATATAAAAATAATACAGGATAGACTATTTGATCCTAAAGAAATGTATGGATAAATTTTTATTATTTATTTCTTTAATATATGATTGAATTGTTTAATTATTCTAATCCAATTAATTTTAATTAATTAATTTTTTTCTATTAATAGAGGTCAACTGGTTTCTATTAATAATTGATAAAAGCCTATTGGTTTTTATAAAGAGGTAATATTATGACATATGAATATCTAGAAGAAGATAATATAATACTTGTTCCAGATACAAGTGTTATTATTGAAGGTATAATTTCTAAAATAATCGAAGAGGAAAATTATAATTATCCTCAAATTATTATACCAGAAGCTGTTATTGCAGAACTGGAATATCAGTCAAATAAAAACAGACCAACTGGTCAAATTGGTTTTGATGAGCTTAAAAAATTACAAAAATTGTGTGATAGTGGAGCACTTTCAATTTCATTTAGTGGTAAAAGACCAAGTAATTATGAAATATCCCTTGCAAAAACTGGCGAAATAGATGCTATGATTCGTGATGTAGCTAAAGATGAATTGGGATGTTTAATTACATGTGATAAAGTACAGGCTAACAGTGCTGAAGCTATTGGAATACCTGTTAAATATTACATCCAAGAAAATAAAGCTCTTAAACCATTATCTATTTCTAATTATTTTGATGAATTAACAATGTCAGTTCATTTAAAAGAAAATGTTGTACCTATGGCTAAAGTTGGTCTACCGGGTAATATAGAGCTTAAAAAATTATCTGATGAGCTTATTTCATATAAAGATCTTGAATTATTAACAGAGGAAATACTAGAAAAACAAAGATATGATCCAAAAACTTATCTTGAAGCAGAAATGGATGGTGCTATTGTTGTTCAATCTGGAGAATATCGTATATCTATTGCTATTCCTCCTTTTTCAGAGGCTATGGAAATTACAGCTGTTAGACCTGTTGCAAATGTTTCACTTGAAGATTATAGATTATCAGATAAGCTAATGGATAGACTTAAAAATAATGCAGAAGGAATATTAATTTCAGGTTCACCAGGTGCTGGTAAATCTACTTTTGCTCAGGCGGTTGCAGAATTTTATAATGATAATAATAAAATAGTAAAAACTATGGAAACCCCTAGAGATTTACAAGTTTCAGATGAGATTACTCAGTACTCCCCACTAGAGGGGGATATGGAGAAAACAGCAGATATATTACTTTTAGTTAGACCAGATTTTACTATTTACGATGAGCTTCGGAAAAGTTATGATTTCCAAATTTTTGCCGATATGCGTCTTGCAGGTGTAGGTATGATTGGAGTTGTACATGCTACAAGACCTATTGATGGTATACAAAGAATAGCAAATAGAATAGAGTTAGGTGTAATTCCATCTGTTGTGGATACAACTATCTATATTGAAGATGGTCAAGTTAAGGCAGTTTATGAAAATCGTCTTACTATTAAAGTTCCTAGTGGAATGGTTGAATCAGATTTAGCGAGGCCGGTTATAGAGGTTCGTGACTTTGAAACAGGCGAACTTAAAAATGAAATCTATACTTATGGAGAACAAACTATAGTTATGGATATGGATTTAATAGATAATCTTGAAGATGATAAAAGAGAAAAGTCTGCAGTTGAAAAGATTGCAGAAAAAGAAATTAAAAGAAAGCTTAAAAAATATCTTCCTCGAGCTAATATTAATGTTGATTTAGTTAATTTAGATAGGGTTAATATATATATTGCAGAAGAATTTATTCCTAAAATAATTGGTAAAAATGGTAAAAGGATTGCTGAAATTGAAAAGGATATAGGAATCAGTATTGGAGTTGACCCTATAGAAACATTAATGAAAAAAGAACCTTTTTTAATAGATTATCATATAAGTAAAAAACATATTATTTTTGAATTTGATGATGAACAAATAGGTCATAGTTATGATATTATGGTAAACGGAAGTTATTTATTTACAGCTACAGTTGGTAAATCTGCAGAAGTTAAAATTAGAAAATCTATTGATGTTGGAAAACGTTTACTTGAAGCAGATGATTTTGGATTTCCTATAACTGCTATTTATAGGGAAAGTTAATTAATAATTTTCTATGTTTAATAAAATTTATTAATAAAGTTATAGTTAATATATATGAAAAATATTAAGGTGAAAATATGAAGATTGGTGTGTCTACTCTTGCAACATATAAAGATAGTTTGAAGGACTCTTTAGATTTTTTTGAAGAAAACAAAATAGAATATGTAGAATTAGACCATGATTACCCTTCACGAATTCTTGATACAGATATATTAAACAGTTATAATCTTAAATACTCTATACATGCTCCTATAACTGATATTAATATTGCATCATTAAATCCTTCAATCAGAAATAGTTCATTAAAAGAAATTTTTTATTCATTTGAAATGGCTAATGAATTAGATATAGATACAGTTGTCGTACATCCTGGAATTGTTTCCTATTTAGGTCGAAATTTTTTAGATAAAATAGATGAATTGAATAAAGAGTCCATGATGGAAATTGTAGAGTTTGCAGATGATTTAGGTGTAACTGCATTTTTTGAAAATATGCCTGATATTGAAGGTTTCACCTATAAAAAGATAGACCAGTTAATTGAATTTTTAAGAGAAAATGATTTAAAAATGTGTCTTGATATTGGTCATGCTAATACTATGAATTATTCTTCATCCGAGCTTTATTTTTCAATTGTTAAACATATTCATCTAAATGATAATAATGGTGATGGAGATACTCATTTAGCTTTAGGTGAAGGAAATATCAATATTAAATCTATTATTAACCAATATGAATCTAATAATTATGATGGTATATATATTATAGAAGTTAATAATAAAGAGTCTATATTAAAAAGTCTTGAATATTTAAAGACTTTGTAAATTAATAATTATAGTTTAAATTATTTATTTAATTAAATACCAATATTCTTTAATTTGAAATAATTTTTTATATCTATTTTACTTATTGTTTAAAAAAAATAATTAGGTTTTAGAATGTTTTGGGATAAAAATACTGAATGTATGGAAAGAGAAGAAATTAATGAAATGCAAATTATAAAATTACAAAAAACAGTTAAATATGCTTTTGATAAAATTCCATACTATCATAAGAAATATACTGAATGTGAAGTTTTTCCAGAAGATATTCAATCATTACAGGATATAGAAAAATTACCATTCACTACTAAAGATGATTTAAGAGAATCATATCCCTTTAATATGTTTGCAGTAGATTTAGACGAAATTATTGAAATTCATTCATCTAGTGGAACCACAGGTAAACCAGTTGTAAGTGGATATACTCGTAAAGATATACATAATTGGTCTGAACTTCTTGCTCGTGGTTTAACAGATTGGGGAATCACATCTAAAGATGTTGTTCAAAACACTCATGGATATGGTTTATTTACCGGTGGTTTTGGCTTACATTATGGTGCTCAAAAAATAGGTGCCACTGTCGTACCTATATCTACTGGACAAACTCGCCGCCAAATACAACTTTTAAATGATTTTAAAAGTACTTGTCTTATAGTTACACCTTCCTATGGTTTATATATTGCAGAAGTTGCAAAAGAAGAAGGATTTAATCCTCAAGATATGGGCCTTAGAGTAATAGGTTTTGGATCAGAGCCATGGACTGAAGAAATGCGTCAAAGACTCCAAGATTCCTTTAATGCACCTGCTTATAATATTTATGGATTAACTGAAATGATGGGTCCAGGTGTTGCAGTAGAATGCCATAAACAAAATGGATTGCATATTGCAGAAGATTTTTTTTATCCTGAGATTATAGACTCTGAAACTGGTAAACAATTACCAGAAAATACTACAGGAGAACTAGTTTTAACTAATATTGAAAGGGAAGGTATGCCTATTATTAGATTTAGAACAAAAGATGTAACTTCATTAAATTATGATTCTTGTGAATGTGGTCGGACTTTCTGTAGAATGGATAGGATTACTGGACGAACCGATGATATGCTTAAGGTTAAAGGTGTAGCTTTCTTCCCATCTCAAATTGAAAAAGCTTTACTTAAAGTCACAGAAATTGAACCCCATTATCAGGTTATTATCTCTCGTCCAAATAATTTAGATGAAATAGAACTACAAGTTGAATCTACACCACAATTGTTTTCCGATGATGTTACGACATTAATAAAAATTCGTGATAAAATATCAGATTATATAAAAAATGAAGTAGGTATTAAAGTTAAAGTCACACTTGTTGAACCTAAATCTATTAAACGTAGTACAGCTAAAGCAATCAGGGTTATAGATAAACGTAATTTACATTAATTTTTTAATTAAATTTTTTAGTGTAAGGTTGATAAAATGGTAAAAATTAAACAACTTTCAATATTCTTAACTAATCAAAAAGGAAGATTATATAATGTATTAAATATTTTAGCAGAAAATAATATTAATATTCGAGCGTTATCTCTTACAGATACCTCTGAATTTGGTATTTTAAGATTAATTGTAGATAATCCTGATAAAGGTGAACAAATATTAGAGGCAAATAATTATACTCTAAAAACTACACAAGCTATTGCTGTAGAATTAGAGGATGTTCCGGGAGGATTAGTATCTATTTTAAAAATTTTAAATGATAATGAGATTAATCTTAATATTTTATATGCTTTTACTCAAGATTATTCTGATAAAGCAATATTGTTTTTAAGTATTCCTAATTTAGATTTTCTTATTAAAATTTTAAAAGAAAATTCTATTTCATTAGTAGCCTCTAATGTTATTTATAACTTATAATTTAAGTTATTTTTTTAAAATTTGTTTAATATAAGTTTAAGTCTAAATAAGATAATATTAAGATTTAATTTTCAAAATTAGATTATTTTTAATTTTTATTAACATTTAATTTAACGGCACTTTCAAAAACTTATGTGATTTTAATTTTTACAAGTTACACAACCCAAAAATTATCCATCGATTTATGATTTATTTTTAATTTAAAAATTTATAATTTTCTAAGGTAAAAAAATGGAAATAAAAGTTATCACACAAGTTTTTGAAAGTGCCAATTTAACTTTAATTTATATTTATCAATTAAAAAAACTAAATAAATTTATATATTATAATATATTATATATATAATTTATTGTAAATAAAAAATTAAATTATAACTATAAAGAGATGATTTTATGAGTGGAAGATGGAAACTACATCTAAGAATGTGGTTAGCTTCTATAATCATGTTTGTATTATTATATATTATTTGTACTGTTATAGGTAGGTTTTTAGGATTTCGTACAGGACCTATGTTTTATCTTGTAATTACTTTATTTATTACATTTATTCAATTTTATTTCGGTCCAAAATTAGTCGAAAGGTCTATGAGAGTTAGAAGAGTTTCACGTGAAGAAGCTCCAGAACTACATGAGATGGTAGAAGATTTAGCTTTAAAAGCGGGTATCCCAACACCTACTATAGGTATTTCAGAAACAACTGTTCCAAATGCATTTGCTTATGGGAGAAGTACTAAAGATGGTCATATTGCTGTTACAAGAGGTATTTTAGGTTTATTAACATATGATGAACTTAAAGCTGTATTAGGCCATGAAATGTCACATATTAAACATCATGATAGTGCAATTCAAACTGTAATTAGTGTAATTCCAGTTGTTTGTTATTATCTAGCTATGTCAACATTATTTTCAAGAGATAATGAGAACGGTAATGCGGGGATGATTATTGGAGTAGTAGGTTTATTATTCTACTTTATTGGCCAATTATTAGTTTTATTTGTATCAAGAATTAGGGAATATTATGCAGATGAAGGTAGTATAGAACTTGGATGCAAACCAGAACATTTAGCATCTGCTTTATATAAACTAGTTTATGGTGCAGCTAATTCCCCTGAGGCAGAAATTAAAGAAGTTTCTGGGTCTAAAGCATTTTTCTTAAATGATGTTTCAAATGCAAGAAATGATATTTCAGAGTTATCACAACTTGATTTAAATAGTGATGGTGCTATTGCTGCAGATGAACTTGAAAAATTACGTAATTCTAATGTAAAAATTTCTACATCACATAAATTTTTGGAATTACTTTCTACTCACCCAGATATGTTAAAAAGAGTTAAAAAATTAGCTGAAATTCAAAATAATACTTAAACTATTAATTATTTTTTTATTTATATCTTTTTTTTTATAACTCTTTTTTTTTAATTTTTTTTTTTTTTTTTTTTTAATAGAATTTTTTTTAAAATAATTAATTAATCTTTGAATATATGATAAACTATATATTAAATTAAAAATAGATTTATTAGTAATAAATTTTACTTAAATTTTAATTATCATTTTATAATTATTTTTAATTAGGAGGTTAATATGGTTAATAGAATTATTGCAGCTGTAATTTCTTTTGCATTACCTGGAATTGGTCATATGATACAAGGCCAATATAGATATGGTTTTATAATATTTATTCTTACATTACTAACATTTTATGTTGTAGATATTTTTGCTCCTGTATTTATTGCTGAATTAGTATGGATTATCATCGGCCTTTTGGCGGCTTACTCTACTTATCAGATGCCCGAAACCTAAATATTATACTTTTTTTCTTCATTTTTTAATTTTTATTTAAAACTCATTTTTTTTACAAATTTTCGTGTGGTATAATGGAATTATATGATATTATTATTGTTGGTGGAGGTCCAGCAGGTTTAACTGCAGGAATCTATTCAGGCCGTCAAAACCTTAAAACTTTAATTCTCGATAAGGAATTAGCTGGAGGACAAGCACGAGAAGTTCCTTTAATTGATAATTTTCCTGGATTTGAAAATGAATCAGGTCTTAATATTATTGAAAAAACTAAAAAACAATGTTTAAAATATGCAGAAATTCAGGAAAGTGAATTAGTTTCTCATATTTCGAAAAAAGATGATCTATTTTTAGTTGAATCTATTAAATCCAAATATCTTGCTAAGGCTATTATTTTAACAACTGGTTCTAAACATCGGCATTTAAATGTTCAAGGTGAAAATGAACATATTGGTATGGGTGTATCTTATTGTGCTACCTGTGATGGCATATTTTTTAAAGGTAAAGATATTTTAGTTGTAGGTGGTGGAAATACTGCTGCAATTAACAGTATTTACTTAAATGATTTAGGTTGTAATGTTACTTTAGTTCACAGAAGAGATGCCTTAAGGTGTCAAAAGGTTTTAGAAGATAAATTATATGAAAATAATATTAATATAATTTGGAATACAACTGTTGAAGAAATTATTGGAGACCCTTTAGTATCAAGTGTTAAACTTTTAAATAATGATGGAACTATTTCTCAAATTGATGTTAATGGTATTTTTGTAGCAATCGGGGATGAACCTGAAAATAATTTAGCTGATTCATTAAACTTAGATTTATCTGAAGATGGAAGTATAAGTGTTGATAAATATGCAAAAACTAGTTGTAAACATGTCTATGCTGCAGGTGATGTTACTGGTGGATTAAAACAATGGATTGTCGCTTGTGGTGAAGGTGCAGTTGCTGCTATTAGTGCATATGATGATTTACTTTCAAATAATTTAATTTAATCATATTTCATTTATTTTTACTATCTTTTTTAAATTTTATACAATTTTTATCTTATTTTTACTATTTTCTTATTAATTAATATTAATTATATAATTTAGATAAATTATCATTTATTCGGATTTTTAAAGTTTAATTTAGATTTTAAGTATTTTATTTTAATTTTTTAATATTTTTTATTTAAATTGCTTTAATAGAATATTTTATTAATTAAAAGAATAAAATTTTATTATAATGATAATTCTTAGAAAGGCTAAAAAATTGTGGGAATTTTATCCAATCGGTTCTGCTAAAGGAGCATTAAACAGTAAAAGAACCCCTAAATTTATTGGAACATTAAAATTTAAAAAAGATGAAAATGGAAATCAGTATCTTAATAGGTTTATTGTTAAGTATAATGTTACTGAGAATTCATCATTATATGAAAAGTTTTATCCTCCCCAAGAAGCTATAAAGATACTTAAAAGTCAAAATGTTTTTTTATCTACTCATGATGAGGATATGGAAAACTATTTAGATTCAATTGGAGTTAAATATCGATTTACAACAATTTGTAGTCATTGTATTTTGGAAAAACAGATTACAATTATTAATTCAGATTGTTCATATAAATATCAAAAACAACTTATTTGTAAAGAATGTGGTGAAGAAACTATTAAAAGAGAACTTAAATTAAGAGGTTATGATAAAAGAGTTTTCAGGAATTTTAAAACAAAGCTTGAACAGACAGGTAATTTAGAAATAGTTTTAGATATTTTATCTTTAAAATTTGATCCTATAAAACATCCTGATTTAACATTGTTTGATAAGATTAAAATTGATAATTCCACTCAAATTCCAGATATAGATATGAGAAGACTTAAAATACCTAAAAATTTTCGTGATATTTTAATTTCTGAAGGTAATAATAAACTTTTACCTGTTCAAATATTATCAATAAAAAAAGGTTTATTAAAAGGAGAGAATCTTCTTGTTGTTTCTGCGACAGGAAGTGGTAAAACTTTAGTTGGTGAAATTGCAGGTATCCCTAAAGTTTTAGATGGGAAAAAATTCATTTTTTTAACACCTTTAGTTGCACTTGCAAATCAGAAATACAGGGATTTTAAAAGAAAATATGAACCACTTGGTTTGAAGGTTTCTATTAAAGTTGGAAGAAATAGAGTTAATGCAAAAAATGAATTAAACATTCTTGATAGGAGTGTAGCTAATTCAGATATAATAGTTGCAACATATGAGTCCTTAGATTATATGATTAGAAGTGCAAATCATGAGGATTTAAAAAATCTAGGTGTTTGTCTTATAGATGAAATTCATATGATAGATGATGAAGAGAGAGGTACTCGTTTAAATGGTTTAATTAACAGGTTAAAATATTTATATCCAAATATTCAGGTTATTGGTTTATCTGCAACAGTGAAAAATCCAGAATTTTTAGCTGATAAATTTAATATGAATCTTGTACAATATTCTAATAGACCTGTTCCTCTTGAACGTCATTTAACTTTTGTTAGAACAGAATCCCAAAAACGAGAAATTATGCGTAAACTTATAATTTCAGAAAATAACACTAAATCTTCTAAAGGTTTTAAAGGTCAAACTATTATATTTACAAATTCTCGTCGTAAAACTATGCAAATTGCCAAATATTTATCTGATAAAGGAATTAAATCCAGATTTTATCATGCTGGTTTATCATATTATAAAAAAGAACAAATAGAAAAGGATTTTGCTAAAGGTAAATTAGAGGCAGTTGTTACAACAGCTGCTTTATCAGCAGGTGTAGATTTTCCTGCTAGTCAGGTTATATTTGAAACTTTATTAATGGGTACTAATTGGATTAGTCCTAACGAATTTTCTCAAATGTTAGGAAGAGCAGGTAGGCCTAGTTATCATGATAGAGGGATAGTTTATTTACTTCCAGAAATTGGAAAACAATTTGAACAGGAAACTGAAGAGTCAGTAGCATTAACTCTTCTTGAAAGTGATACTGAAGATGTTAATATAATATATGATGAAGAGGATTTAAAAGAACAAATTCTAGCAGATATATCATCAAATGCTATTACAACTATAAAAGAATTAGAGGATTTTTATTCATCTCAAGATATTCCTACAGATCCTAAATATATTTTAAACATGTTAATAGATAAAGGATTTGTTTACTTTGATAAATCTAAATTATCTGTTTCAAACTATGGTCGTGCAGTAAGTCAAAGTTTTTTATCAATAGATGAAGCAGAATTTATCAAAGATTCATTATTTAATAATGATTATTTTAAAGACTCTGATTATATTAAAAATAATATAGAGAGAACATTACATCCGAGTAGTATCTACTATCGAGATATTCTTAATATATCTAAAAATATTAATAAAGAAAAAACCAATCAAATTTTTAAAATTATTGATAAAAAAGAAATTAGTCAATTAAAAGTTAAAACCATTGCTATGGATTTAGAGTTATTTGACAATGCTTTTCTTTCTCCAATTATCCATAATCAAATAGCCAATAAATTAAAATTAAATGTTTCATCCCGTTTGTTTTCAGAATCCACTCTAGATATTATTTCTTCTGGGGAAACTATTTCTAAATTAGATAATAAGTATCAGGATGCTTTAATAAGATTACAATTAGATTTTTTAAGATGTGATTGTATGGATAAGCCTTTTTGTGATTGTCTACAAAGGGGAATTTCCTATTTAATCATTAATGAAAGGTTAAATGGTGAAGATCCAATAAACATTTCTAAAAGTTTATTTAACAATTATCAGATACACACTTATCCTGGTGATATTTTTTCATGGTTAGATAATTATATAAAAAATTTAGAAGCTGTTAAAAGGATTGCTCATGCAACTAATAATAAAAAACTAGAATTAGATGCTCAAATTCTCATTAAAGAAATTGAAAACCCATATAAATCCAATAAACATTCTAAAAATAAATTAAATAATAATACAAGTTCTAATAAACAGTCTAAAAATATTCATAAATCTAAAAGTAAATCTAAAAATAATAAGGGTTCTAATAATTCTTCTAGAAATCATTCTGAATCTAATAAACAGTCTAAAAATATTCATAAATCTAAAAGTAAATCTAAAAATAATAAGGGTTCTAATAATTCTTCTAGAAATCATTCGGAATCTAATAAACAGTCTAAAAATATTCATAAATCTAAAAGTAAATCTAAAAATAATAAGGGTTCTAATAATTCTTCTAAAAATAATTCAAAATCTTATAAGAAATCTAAAAGTAAATCTAACAAGGATTTAAGTTCACATAAACTGTCTAAAAATAATAGTAAAACTAAAAATAAAGCTAAAAATAATAAAGGATCTAAATAATCTTCCATTAATTTTAAAAATTCTAAAAAACAATAATATAAAATTATAATAAACTAATTAAGTTAATCCTATCATTTTAAATTTTCTGTTTTTTTATTTTTATTGCATATTCTATTTTTTTAAATCATCTCCAAATTAAATCTTTTATATAAAATGTTTAATACCTATTAAAAATTTAAAATACAATATATATAATGTTATAATTTTATCAAGAAATTTGAGTATTTATAAAAATTATTAAAATATTGATGATTTTAATTAAAAATAAATCCAATACCAATAATATTAATATGTATAAAAATAAAATTAATAATAATAACATTAAAATAGTTGGACCAATAACATTTAGAATTTTTTAAACTTAAGGAGTAATGATATGAAAAAATCCCATAATGAAAATAAGGATTATAAAAAGCTTAAAAATCAAATAAAACCTTTAAAGAAACGGAATCTAAATATGGATAATAAAGATTATAAAAATATTTCTAAATTATAATTTATCTTTATTATTCTTAATTTTAAAACTTATTTTTTTTCTTATCATTTTTTTTCTAATTTTATAATTAGAGTCTGTCCAATAAATATGTTATTCTATTTTTTTATATTTTTTTAACTCATACAAATAGAAAAAAGTTTTAAATTAAAATATAATGTTATTAAAA
>OMVX01000020.1 GCA_900314605.1 uncultured Methanobrevibacter sp.
TAAATCAAAGAAAAATTAGAAACTTTTTTTAACCAAAAAAATTAATATTTAAAAATTAATATTTAACGCAAGCCTATAAAATTTTACAGACTCAAATAATAAAAAAAAAAACAAAAAATATGGTAAAAAACTAAAAAAATGTTTTAATGAAAAAATTAAAATTTAATGCTTTAAAAAAATAGGATTTGAATCAAATTAAAATAAAAAGATAAAAAATTATATATCATCTAAAAAATTGAAAAATTCAATAAGAAAAAAATATATTCAAAAAATCATAATACTTATAAATATTAAAAGCAATATAATATTATTTATAATATGAATAAATAATTATATATTATAAAAAAATGTAGAAATTAATTTTTTGATAAAACATATAAATTTTTAAAATAAAATACATTTGATATAATATAAATTATAATGCGAGGTGAGAAGATGGAAAAATCCAATATGATTATCTCAATAATTATAGTGCTTTGTATTGCTGCAGGTGTTACTGCATATGGAGTAACCAATAGTAATAACGGGTTCTTTAAAACTTTACAAGAAGTAGGATCCGATGCAGGTACTGGGCCTGGAAATGTAAGCCTTAATACAAGTAATAATGATGGTAATGGAAATTCCGAAGGTACTTCCGATAGTGGATCTGGTAGTGGTAGTAGTGGTGGAAGTAGTGGTGGAAGTAGTGGTGGAAGTGATAGTGGAGGGGGTGGAGCAGACCCTACAGTAGCAACCTACACTATAACTACCCAAAATGATGATGGAGGATACACCATCTCTTATTACAATGCATATGATGAAAAAATTGGTTTCATCCGATATGATGCAGAAGGTAATCAAATAGGAGGTGGAGGTGGAGCTCCAGGTGGTTAAAAAATAAAAATTTAATTGAATCAGAACAAAATATCTGATTTAATTTATAAACTTTTATTTTTTAATTATCTTACTCTAAATAAAATTTAAAAAAATAAAATTAAAAAGAAAAAAAGAAAATATTCTTTATTTTTCTAATAATTATTTGATTTTATTAAAGACAAAATAAAAATAAATCATAACTTTTTTTATTCAGAAAAAATGTATAAATAAATATTATAAAAGTTAAAAATCAATGAAAACTGAAATAATAGTTATATTTATATAGTAAAATTAACTTATATCTTATTGTTATAATAATGGGCCAGTAGCCTAGTAGGATAGGGCGTCGGACTTCTAATCCGAAGATCCCGGGTTCAAATCCCGGCTGGTCCGTTTAATTACTTATTTTTTAATTATATTTATTTTAAGAAAAGAATAATAGATTATAGAAAAAATGATTAATGTTAAGTAGGGCTTGTAGCCTAGCTGGATAGGGCGTTAGACTCCTAATCTAAAGACCGTGGGTTCAAATCCCACCAAGCCCGTTTTAAGAAATATTTTAAATTTATAAATAAATGTTACATTAAAATTAAAATTTCATTAATAAAAAAAATCATAAAAAAATTCTTTAAAAAAAAAACTTAATGAAAACTATTTTTAGATAAGTTTAAATACTTTCTTAATTTAATATAATTAATGTATAAAAGATATATATTTAAATTCTTAATTTTGCTAATTTTAAAAATTAAATATTAATGAATTTAATTGAAGATTTTTTTATAATATTCTTGCTAGAGGGATACCTAAACAGTTCTTGTCAAGTTTGAATATTATATACAGAAATATTAGCTAAAATTTATATATTAGCTAATAAAAGTAAAGGTGATTTGATGAAAATTCCAAAAGAAAAAAGGACATATTGTCCATATTGTAAAACTCATACTATACATGAAGTTCGAACTGCAAAAAAAAGAAAAGCAAGTGAATTAAAATGGGGACAAAGACAGTTCAGACGTGTAACTGCAGGATACAGAGGTTACCCAAGACCACTGCCAAGTGGAAGTAAACCAGTAAAAAAATTAGATTTAAGATACAAATGTAAAGAATGTGGAAAATCCCATATTAGAAAAGCTTTCAGAAGTGGTAAACCTGAATTTGTAAGTCAATAGGTGTTAATTATGTCTAGCAAAGGTAGAGGAAATTTTTTAAGAGTTAAATGTTTAGACTGTGGAAATGAACAAATAGTTTTCGATCGTGCAGCTTCTGATGTAAAATGTATTATCTGCGGTAAAACTATTGTAAAATCTCGTGGATCTAAAGCTAAAATTATGGCTCATATCGACGAAGTTTTAAACTAAATATTTATAACATAAATTTTATTAACTAATTTTTTTTTAATATTTGAATTTCAAATAAAAATTTAAAACCTAATATTATTTTTAGATATGAAGGTGTTTGAATGGTTAGAAAACAGAATGAATGGCCTGAAGAAGGAGAACTTATTGTTGCAACAGTTTATAAAGTTCTTCCTTATGGTAGTTTTGCTAAACTAGAAGAGTATTATGGAAAAGAAGCATTTATCCATATTAGTGAAGTATCTTCTGGTTGGGTTAAAAATATCCGTGACCATGTAAGAGAAAATCAGAAAATTGTTGCTCGATGTATAAGAGTTAATCCTAAAAAAGGTCATGTTGATGCATCCTTAAAAAGAATTAGGGAAGATCAAAGAACTAAAAAGATTCAGCAATGGAAAATTGAGCAAAAAGCTGAAAAATTTTTAGAATTATCTGCTAAATCATTAGATAAAGATTTAGATGCTGCTTACGATGAAGTAGGGTATGAATTAATAGATATATTTGGAGATATATATGGTGCGTTTGAAACTGCTGCTGATGAAGGATCTGAATCTTTAATTAATGAAGGTATTACTAAGGAATGGGCAGAAGCTATAACTGAAGTTGCTAAGAAAAATATCACCCCTCCAGAAGTACATATTAGTGGATATGTAGATATTCAAACATATTCTCCTAATGGTGTAGAGATTATTAAAGAAGCATTACTTGCTGCTGAAGATAATGGTAAAAATAGTGAACATAGTGTAAAAGTACAATGTGTAGGAGCTCCTAGATATCGTATAACTGTTACTTCATATGATTATATTTTAGCTGAGAAAGAACTTCAAAAAGCAGCAAAAAGAGCTATAAAAATAATCGAAGAATCTAATGGAAATGGTGAATTTTTACGTGAATTAGAATAGTTTAATTATTAAACTAATCTAATACTTTTTTTATATTTTTATAGGTATTATAAAGACTTGATATCCTTAATAATAATGTTTTATTTAAATGATACTAAAATTTTTAATATATTAGAATGATGATTTATTTATATTATCATGAATAAAAAAAAAAAAAAGATTAAAGTAATCCCTCTAAACAAATAAATAGATAAATATATTTTAAATATTTAATAGAATAAAAACATAAAACTAAAAATTAAATATTTATAAAATCTAATTATATTAAAAAATATATGAAAATAAAGAATTAAGTCCATATTACAATGCAATTTTGTGATAAAAATGAAAATGAAAATGCATAAATGTAAAAAATGCAATATTTATACTATTAAAGATAAATGCCCTAAATGTGGTGGAAAATTAAATGTAATTTATCCACCTAAATATTCAATTGAGGATAAATTTGGAAAATATCGTCGAAAATTGAAAAAAGAATCTAAAATGTGAGGTTTCACCATGAAAAAAACTGAAATTAAGATTATAGAAGAGGTATCATTAGATAATCCTATATTTATAGAAGCACTTCCAGGTATTGGCCATGTGGGTAAATTAGTTGCTGATCATTTAATTGATGAATTAGAAGCTGTTAAATTTGCTGAAATCTATTCCCCTTATTTTCCTCCACAAGTATTTATTGGTGAAGGAGGAATAATTGAAAATATGTATAATGAATTATATTATTTAAAATCTCAAGGAGAAGACAAAAGAGATTTTATTATACTGGTAGGTAATACTCAAGGATTATCAACAGAAGGCCAATACTCATTATGTGGAGATATTCTTGATTTTGTAGAGCCATTAGGAGTTAAAGAAATATTTACTCTTGGCGGAGTCCCAACAGGACAACCAGTAGAAAATTCAAGAGTATTTGGTGCAGCTACAGATAGTGAGAAAATTAAAATATTAGAAGAAGTTGGTGTTGAAAGAGCTTCTGAACATGGAATTATTGGGGCAAGTGGATTGTTTTTAGGATTAGGGCAACTTAGAGGAATGTCTGGTATATGTTTAATGGGTGAAACTCCAGGTTACTTTATTGATGCTGAATCAGCAGAAGCAATATTGCTTAAATTATCCAAATTATTGAAAATAGAAGTAAGTACTGATGAACTTGAAAAAAGAGCTGAAGAGACAAAATCTATGATTTTAAAAGCTCAAAGAATGGAACAAGAAGTAATGTCTCGTCAGATTCCTCAACAGGATGGGGACGACTTACGATATATTGGATAAAAATAAATTTTCTATTTTTAAAATTTTTTAAAACACTATTTTATTTTATAAAAAAGATAAAACATACTATTTTTAATAAATTATGTATATCATAATATTAAATTGCTAATTTTTTTAAAAAATAATAAAAAAATAATATTAATGATAATATGTTAATAAATACAGATTTACATATTCACAGTTGTTTTTCAATGGCTACCTCTAAGGATATGACCATAAAAAATATTGCATCTAAAGCTAAAGAAAAAGGTTTAAGTTTAGTTGGAACAGGGGATTGCTTTCACCCTAAATGGTTAAATAATATTGAAGAATCAACAGAATATATTGGAGATGGAATATATTCAACTGAATACTGTAATTTTGTTCTAACCGTTGAAATTGAAGGATACAAAAAAATTCATCACTTATTAATAATACCAAACATTGATGTAGCCAAAGAAATAGGAGATAAAATAGTATATGGAAATAAAAAATCAGATGGAAGACCTAAAACAAAACTTAAACCCTCAGAATTATTAGATATTGCTCATGATTATAATTGCTTAATTGGACCTGCACACGCATTTACTCCCTGGACCGGAATGTATAAAACATATGATAGCATTTATGACTGTTATGATGGAAAAGTTGATTTTGTAGAATTAGGTCTATCAGCAGATACATATATGGCAGATAAAGTAAAAGAACTAAAAGATTTCCCATTTTTATCAAATTCAGATGCACATTCTCCATGGCCACATCGATTAGGAAGAGAATTTAATAAAATAGAGATTGATAATATATCTTATACAAGTCTTAAAAATTCAATTAAACATAAGGGAATTAAAGGAAATTATGGTTTATACCCAAATCTAGGTAAATATCATATGACGGGATGTAGTAAATGTCATAAATTAATAGATCCCCAACTTGCAAAAGAAAATAATATGGAATGTGTAAACTGTGGAGGTAGAATCAAAAAAGGTGTTGATTATAGAATTAATGAAATTAGTGATTTTAAAAACCCTAAACATCCCAAGTTTAGACCACCTTATATACATATAATGCCCTTATTAGAGATAATTTCAAAAATTTATAATAAGGGGATTACAACAAAAACAGTGCAAAATATATGGAGAAATCTAATAGATAATTTTAAAAATGAAATTGATGTTTTAATAAATAGTCCTATAAATAAAATAGAGAAAATTGACTATAAAACTAGTAAAGGAATAAAAGCATTTAGAGAAAATAAAGTTGAAATTATATCCGGTGGTGGGGGAAAATATGGAGAAATATCCTTTAATAAATTAATTGAAAACAATAATCAAGAGTTTATGACATTAGATAGTTTTAAATAAAAAAATTTAATAATTTAAAGTCTAATAAATTAAATTCTATAAAAAAAATCAAATAATATTTGAAAGAATACGGCCTTTTCTATTTTTTACAATTACATTTGCATTAATTTTAGGCATAACAACTAAATCTTGAGCTTTAAAAGGGCCATATATTTTCTCATCAACACCAATAAATTGATTAAAATCTTTGAAAACAATTACTAATGTATTTTCTTCTAAATTGTTCTTTATAGTTTTTGTATCAATAAAATCTTCTTCTTTTAAATCAATGAATTGTTCATCCACAGATTTAAGAATATTATTTAACTGTTTATTTTCATTATTTAGTGATGAAGAACTCATTTTTGATTTATTAGATACTTCTTTAGATTTATGAATTTTTTTATCCTGAGAAGAATTGTCTTGGCTTAGAGTTTGACTTTTATTTGGTTGATCTTTAATATTATTTTTTTTTAAAGGATTATTTAAATTAGAAATATCATTCGAATTTTTAATTTTAGAGTTAATTACCTGCTTTTCAATAGATTCTCTTTTTTCATCTTCTAAAATTTGAGCATTAGAAATTTTATTAAGTCTATTTATAACTTCATCTTCATGATTATTATTTAAAGAATCTTCAGTATTTGCTTCATTATTTAAAGAAGAGGCTTCTTCATTATTAAAAGAAGAAGAATCTTCATTATCCTTTAAATTAATAGAAATATGATTTCTGTAATTTTTAAAATTATCAATTATAGTGTAGTATAGTTTTTCCTCTTCTGGAGATAAATTTAAAGGAAGAGTATCAACTAAATCAAATTCACCTTTACCTTTAAATAAATGATAAGACCTATGAATGTTTCTAATTGCTGCATCGGCAATTTTATGCTCACGTCTTTCAAAAATTTCCGTTGCAATTCTTTGAGTATCTTTTAAAAGATAATTTTCTTTTGAAAAAGGGTCATTAGCTACTTTCTCCCTTAAATCATAAATATAAGAATAAACTTTATGATAGAAATTAGTATCTACCTTAGCAAGGGAATTAGGGTTACCTCTTTCTTTTTTTTGAATCTTACGTAACTCTTGAAAAAATTCAGCCACAATTAACAACTCACAGAATTCTAAAAATTAGATTATAAACCAAATGAAAAAATTAAAAATTTTAAATAAAAATATTATTTTAATAAAAAATAAAAAAATAATAAAACTGATTAATCATCAGATTCTATACGTGGAGCAAGCATAAAACGAAGTTCTCCATCTTCAGAAATCATTTTAAGAGATACTCCTAAAGGCATATCGTCTCCTAAATTAATAGTAGCAATATCAGAAAATTTATCTGCTTTAAGCATTTCTCTTACTTTTTCTAAAGAGAAAACTGAGGATGCTTCAGTTTCAATTTTTTCCCCATGTATATATTCAATATTTGCATCTCCAAATTCACCTTCAGCAGTTGCTTTAAAAACATCACCATTGACCATGAAAGTAATTTTATCAGAGAAAATATCTATATCATTAATGGAATCTTTTAAAAGTGCAAATGGAATGTCAAACTCAGTTGGATAAGTTAATGGAGGTGGTGAAGGAGTATCATATTCAATATCTATAAGGCGTATTTTGAATTTCCTTTTTGCTTCGCCTTCAAAAGTAATGACAAGATTATTCTCTTCTAAAGATAAAAATACCTTATCATTAGATTTAGATCTTTTTAAAACCTTCATTAATTCATCAGTGTCAATATTAATTTGTTGAGGTTCATCACAAACATATTCATCAAATAAACTTGCTTTAAGCTCTAAATGTACAAAAGTTATATGACTTCTATCAAGAGCATTTAACCTGACACCTTCACTATCAGTCTGTAATTGTACTTCATCAACAATTGATGAAATAGCATCAAAACTTGTTTTTAAGATACTAGGGTCACTTAATTCTGCTTTAAACATTTAATCTACCCCTATAAAGTTATATTTCATAAATTTTCATGAACTTAATTAAACTTTATAGTAATTTATAAAATTATATACTATAATATTTTTTAATTTTATCCTTTATAAATTTTCATAATCTTAATTAAAATTTAAGAATTTTATTATAAACCCTGTTGTAAATTCGTATATTATAATTTTACAATAATACTTATCTTTATATTATTAAATATTTAATAATGTTGAACTTTATTGAAAAATAAATATATAAATACAATATTCTCTTATTAAATAAATTAAAACAAAAATAATAATATAAAAAGACATGAAAAAGAAAAAAATTAGAAAATAAAAAGATATAAAATAATATTTATTTTATAAGATAAATTATTTATAAATGAATTTTATTTCATTGGCTATTTATGCTCCTTTGTTTTAATTTATCTTTAATGTTACAGTATACAGCACCAATTCCCCAATATTGAGTAATAAATACTAAAAGACCAAAAAAGGCGCCCCATAAATCACTGATAAGTGGAATAGGAATTGTAATTGTTTGCAAAGCTGAAAAAATTAAAATTAAAAGAGCGATAACTGAAATATGTATAGCATAATTTTTCCATCCTACAATATTAATATCCTTGTAAATAGAAACTAAATTAAATGCTGAAGTTATACTCTTTGTATCAGCAAGTACAGCAAGCCCTAATTCTGCAAAGAATGTAGTAAGATAAAATATTAATATACTCAAAGAGAAAAAAAGGAAACTATCTTTAGGATTACTATAAATTAATAACTGAAAAGTATCATAGAAGTCAAAAAATATCTTATGTAAATCAAAGACAGGAAATTGGAAAAATGTTGCAATGTAACCTAAAATTATTAATTGGAAGGAGAAATATATAATATAAACAATATTACCTAAAAATCCTAAGTATATTACATCACGAAACTTGATTTTAGGTAATCTATAACCATGATTTATCTTATCACGAGTTATTAACATTCCATAACCTGTGACTATAGATGAAAAAATAAACTGGATAATCCATCCTGTAGTAAAATTTTTACCATATGATTTTAAAATAAAATCTGAAATGAAACTTATAATCAATATTAATATAAATATTAAAATAAAAAAGGGGATATTATAGCTACAATATCCCCATACACTTTTTAATCTTTTTATTGGCATTAACTTCCCTCTTAATAATTCTATTATAACAATTTAAATAAATATATATTATCAAATAAACTTAAAAAATATTAAATAAATGAATTGAAATTATGAAAATTAAAAAATTGATAAATTAATATTAATTAAAATTAACTAAAAAGAATAAAATTTATCGATAAAACAACATTAAATAAGAAAATATTGAAAAAAAACAGAATTAAATTAAAACCTATAAAATAAAAGAAAAAATAAGTTAATCTTTATCATTAATACTGTTTTTAACTGTTATTTTATACTCGTCATCTGGATGATTTGTAATAAATTCTGAATCAAAAGAACTTTTCGTATTACCATATTCATCTATTAAATCAGATTTTACAGTGTCTTCATCATTAGATAAACTTTTATCCAAATCAACATTACTATACTTAGATAAGAGTTCATCCATATCAGGGTCTTCATCTTCTTCAGAATCAATATTGCGAATTGATTGAGCAAAATTATCAAATGGAGTTTTAAATGATACAATTTGTAAAATTGAAAATACTATAGATATTGCACCAATAAATATTAATAAAATTGCTAAACCTGATGATTCACCTGAAGCAACACTATCTACTACTCTAGCAGACCTATCATAAATTAAATATGCTCCATAAAAAAGAATAATAGCACCAACAATAATTCCAATAATAGAAATTAAATGTGATTTAAAATTTTTATTTTGGGAAACAGATTCATCCTCATTTTTAGAGTTTGAAAATATATTAAATATAGAATTAACCTTTAAATCATCACTATCATTATCTAAATCTTCATCAGATGGTTTTTCTAAATGGTCAGTAGTAATATTTTTAGATTTCGCAGAAGATTTATTATTAATATTATCTTCAAATGATTTAGAAGAATCTTTATCTAAACTAAAATAATTTTCCTCTTCCTTAATTTCTAATTTATCAAAACTTAATTTTTCTGCATCTTCCTCATCAATAACAGATGTTGAATTAATTATATCTTCAGATTCTAAATTATCTAAATTTTGTTTATTAGGGGAAGGTTTAGAAATCTTCCTTTTAATGATTTTCTTTTCAATTTTTTCATTTGAAACTGAGTTATCAGCATGTATAATATTTGAGGAAGAATCTTCTTCTAGATTAGTTTCTTTAACTTTTTTTATAATATTTTGAAGATTTTTAATAGATTCTTCATAATTATGTTCTGAGTCTTCATTTGACATAAAAAATCCTCACATTAGTATTAATCATATTCTCTCCAAGTATGTTTACATTCTGTACATTTAAAAAATCTAGTTGGAGCTTCATCTGCACTACGAGTTTGTAATAGCCACCAAGATGCTTTAGTATTACCACATTTAGGGCAACTAGCTTTAGTAGTAGGGAGAGTTTCTACATCTTCACCTTTCATAATAATATTATCTTTAGCTTTAATTTTTTCAGATACAGCATATTCATTTGATTTTTCAGAAGATAAATCTTTTTTAAAATCACAAGAACTGCATTTAATTTTATCACCATTTGGAAGTAACATACCTCCACATTTAGGACAAAATTCCATATTTAACCTCCACTAATACAATATTTAATAATATAGAGAATTATATAAAATTTATAAGAAATTTTAATAGATTGTTAAACAAAATTTAAACAATATTAGAACATCTAATATATTTAGGAAAAGATATTTATCTTCATAATTTTAAATCTTGCCAACACTTTGAATTTTCAAAATATTTACCAGAAATTAATTAAATCTTAAAAAATCTTAAATGATAATTTTTTTAATTTAAAAATTATAATAAAATTTTCTAATTAAAGTAAATATAAATTAAATCAAAATAAAAATTTAATAGAATATTAAGTTTATATTTTAATTTACATAATATAGTATAAAAACTTTTAAGAAAATTTATTAAAAATAAATTATTTAAAAATACTATTTTTATTTATATACATAAAATTTACAAATTTAATCTTAACTTAAATTAAGAGATTTATAAATATCTTTTAAAATATCTTTATGATCAAAAGCTAAATCGGTAGTAAATGCTTCCTCAAAAGTGAAAATTTTTATATCTTTTGCATCATCAGCTGCTTTTCTATCTACAAAATTACCTTTAGCTAAAAATACAATTGAAACCGTATGGCCCCGAGGGTCACGATTAGGATTAGAGTAAACCCCTACTAATTTAGATAATTCAACATCTATACTAGTTTCTTCCTTAGCTTCCCTAACTGCTGCATCTTCCACAGACTCCCCGTAATCTACAAAACCACCTGGAAAAGCCCAAAAATCTTTATATGGATTATTTTTACGTTTAATAAGTAAAAAATCATTATTCTCATTATAAATAAAAATATCAACAGTTAAAGAAGGTTTCTTAAAATTATCCATATAATGCCCTCCTTTTTAAATATTATAAATGAATTAGTTTAAAAAAAATTCCTTATAATATGGTTATTAAAAAACTAATACCTAATAAAATAATAATAAAATAATAAATAAGTATTAAAAGTTTTAAAACTATTACTATTCAAATTTATATAAATAGATATGATTTATTTAATTATTAGTTAAAAATCTAAATATAATCATTAACTAATGTTTAATAATAAAATAATAAAAAGAGGTAAATTCTCTAAATAAGAAGTATTAGAAAACAACTAAATTTGTTCAACCAAAGCTTTAAATTCTTCAGTTTCATCTTTAAGAACTTTAGCAGCTTTTAAAAGAGAATTTTTTGCAGATTTTTTCTGTTTAGTTTTAATTGTCATTGTAGGTTCGCCAATTAAAGGATGATCAATTCCATAAACAGCATATTGTACATCATCATCTTCCATAAGAATTTTTCTCAATACATTACAAAGAGCATGTTTTTCTCCATGAAGGACAATTTCTAATTCTAATTTTTTATCAGTTAATACTTCGATTTCCATATTATCAATCCAAATATGATTTTTTTTAACTTATCTAATAAATATAATATTAATAATATATTTCATAAAAACAATAAATCTAAAATATAATTAAAAAGGCAATAATATAAATAAATTTTTAATAATAAAATTAATTTAATAATCAGTACCTATAATTTGAAGAAATTTTACGTTTCTCTTTTTTACCACAAGAGGGGCAAATCATTTCATCTTTCCGACCAGTAGGCTGAAGATAATCTCTACATCGAGTGCACATGGCTTTAATAACGCCACATTCTTCATCTTCAGTATTTAAATCTATATTATCGCCAGAAATCCTAGAAACTTTACCCCCTACAATATCTCCTATTCTAAATGCATCAGTTAAACGATCAAGATAATCATTTTTAACTTGAGATACATGAATAGCTGCTAAATAAGGTAAAGCTAATTGTCTAGTTTCATCTTTTTTAGTTTGAACATCAATTAAAGCACGTTGACTACGAACATCTGTAATTTGACCATAAACCAAATCTCCACATTCCAGTAAAACTGGTGCCCCTGTAAGTGGTGTTACAGAAACCTTTCGATTTTTTGAATCTAAAGTAACATTTCCTAAAATAGAAGATTTAATATGACCATTATCATCAAAAGTCCCTGCACCAGGTTCATATTGTTCAATAATTCCTAAAAAATCCCCAGGCATTACTAAATCTCCTGATTTTAAATTCATTTATACACCTCATAAAAATAAGAAAAAATTTATGAAAAATATTTTTAAATATATTATAATAATTTTAATATAATCTAATATTATTATTAATTATGATTTATAAATTTTGTATAATATAAATATATTTAATTTTATATAAATTTGGTACTTTCAAAAACTTAAAAGAATTAAAAAAAAACACACACCCTCATCCCAATAATTAATTATAAGTCAAATATTTTTTAAAGTAGACTTTTCTGTTTATATATTAAATTTTTGCTTTGAATTAAAAACAGAGAAAAAATTAATTGAAAAAATAGATATAACAATATTTTATAAATAAACATGAATATTAAGAATTAATTAAAAAAAAATAAAAAAAATAAAAGAAGTAACTAGAGAAGATTATTGTATCTCTCATGGAATAATATTTCATCAAGTTCATAATTTTCCCATTGACGTTTACCTAATACAATTTCCAATTCTTTAGGAGTAATAAGTGGTTTTTTATACATTTGAGAATCATCAATTGCTATTCTAGGACATGCAGTAACAATAAAACCTTCTAAATCATTGTAGGCTAAAAGAATATCAGGGTTAATTAAATCTACTAAAATAATATATGCTTCCATATTCTCTTTTTCTAAAGTTTTTTTAATTTTTTTAGCAAGTGCTAATCTGAATTGACCTTCTTTACTAGATACTAAAATACCCCATCGTTTAACAGACTGAGATTTAACTATTCTAGAAAATCTTATTCTCAAAATTCTATCAGCATAATCAGATACGTTTCTAACTTCACCATTATATGGATCTACTGCAATAACAGGTGATTTTGTAAATAAATGTATACCTACAGGATGGAAATTACCACTACCAATAAATAAATATACATCACTATCCAGTTCTTTAATAGAAGAAAAATTACATCCTAAGACTTGTCCTTTTTTAATACCTTTAGATGAAGAAGAAATTACAACCTCTTTTCCATTGTCTTCTAAAAAATCACTTATTTCATTTAATAAATGTAAATGTTGAGTGGTAGTTGCAATAGCAATTCTATTATAATCATTTAATAAATTTAAAGTTTTTTCTAAATAATTTTTTATATCTATATTTGAATATGCTTCAATAAACATAATAGGAACTTTATATCTTAAAGGGAGTGGAGTGTGAGCATAGTGAACTATCATATCCACTAGTCCTTCCATTTTATCATCACATACATCACAAGCACCGAAACATGGGTCTCCAGAAATAATGACATTAGCATCTGTTTCATCTTCTATTTCTTTAGCAATAGATGCTGCATGTACTTTTAAACCTTCTGGAAACTGTAAACCTATGGTTTTATAATTTTTTTTCTTGATACGGTTAATTACCTTTTCTGTATCCATATTATATATTGACATAATAATCATTTAAAAAAAAGTAAATTAAAATAAATATTAATAAATAAAAATTAATCATGAAATTAAAAAAAATATAAAAAACTAAAAATTATTAAATTAGGTAAATTAGATAAAATATTATAAACTATTCACCAATTATCTTATCAATAACAACTTTACCTTTATCAACATGTAATTTTACAATAGTATCTACTTTACAACCTGTTTCCTTTTCAACAATAAGTTTACCTTCGCCTTTGTCTATAACAGCGATACAAGTAACAATGTCCACTCCAATTTGTCTTAAACCCTTTATTAAGTTGATTAAAGTTCCACCTGTGCTTACAACATCATCAATTAATAAAATCCTGTCACCTGCTTTTAAATCATTAACATATAAATTAGATTCAGCATACCCTGTATACTTATGAATTGTGACCTCCCCTGGAAGGCCATAGTTTCTTTTTCTTATTATTAATGAAGGAATATTTGTTGCAATAGAAAGAGAAGTTGCAAGAGGTATTCCCATTGCCTCAACAGAGACAATTTTATCAACATTCAAATTGAAGTTTTTCTGAATAACTTCGGTAATTTCCAATAAAACCTGAGGCTTCATAGTTGGAATCCCATCTGTTATAGGATTAACAAAATAATTATAATCCCCAAAATGAACTATTGGTGAATTCAATAATGTTTTTTTAGTTTCTTCTAGCATAAAATACTCACCTATAAAAAGTAAATAAAAAAAAATCAACTTTTAAATAATCTAATAATTTACTAATATATTATTTTTCTTAATATTTAGTAAATAAATATGATTAAAAATTTTTAAATATATTAAAGATTATTATAATATAATTGATTATTAAATATATTATAGTATATAAAATATAATGATAAATGTGAGTACATTATTTTAAATTAAAATTTTTTATTAATAGTTTAAATATTAAATATTAATTATTGATTTGAATATTACAAAACTAATGGAAAAATTTGTGAAATATATAAAATATCAATTAAAAGTGTGTAAATAAATATTAAATTAATTTGTTAAAATAAAAATAAAACTGGCGGATAATATGTTAGGAAATTTAGGAGAAAGCCTAAGTAATAGTGTTAAAAAATTAGCAGGAATGACAGTTGTAGATAAAAAAACTGTTAAAGAAGTAGTTAAAGATATTCAAAGAGCATTAATTCAATCTGATGTGAATGTTCAACTTGTTTTTAAATTATCTAAAAGAATAGAAGATAGAGCACTTAATGAAAAACCGCCAAAAGGAATTACTGCTAGAGAACACGTAATAACAATTATTTATGAAGAAATGGTAAATCTTCTAGGAAAAGATGCAGTAAAACTAGAAATTACTGAAAAACCGTTTAAGATATTGTTTTTAGGTCTTCAAGGTAGTGGTAAAACTACTACAATTGGAAAATTATCTAAATATTTAATTAAAAAAGGATATAATCCTGCAATTGTATGTACAGATACATGGAGACCTGCAGCTTATGAACAATTAAAACAGCTAACTGATGAATTAGATATTTCATTATATGGGGACCCTGAAAATAAAGATGCACTGGATTTAGCTAAAAAAGGGCTTGAAAAATTTAAAAATCAAAGAATTATTATTTTTGATACTGCAGGACGTCATAAACAAGAATCTGATTTAATTGAAGAAATGAATCAATTAGATAAAGTAATTAATCCTTCAGAATCCATACTTGTTATAGATGGTACAATTGGACAAATTGCAGGTGAACAAGCAAAAGCTTTCTCACAGGCAACAGATATTGGTTCTATTATTATTTCAAAACTTGATGGATCTGGTAAAGGTGGAGGAGCATTATCTGCTGTAGCAGAAACTGGAGCACCAATTAAATTTATTGGTACTGGAGAAAAAATTGATGACTTTGAAGTATTTGACCCTGAAAGATTTATATCAAGACTACTTGGAATGGGAGATATACAAACACTTATTGAAAAAGCAGAGGAAAATATTGATGAAGAAGTTGCAAAAAATACAATGAACAAATTAATGAGTGGTAAATTCACATTAGTAGATATGCAAAATCAGTTTGAAATGATGAATAATATGGGTCCAATGCAACAGGTTATGAGTATGATACCAGGTTT
The DNA here is from genome assembly GCA_900314605.1 of uncultured Methanobrevibacter sp. Classification (GTDB taxonomy): domain Archaea; phylum Methanobacteriota; class Methanobacteria; order Methanobacteriales; family Methanobacteriaceae; genus Methanarmilla. The sequence goes on from OMVX01000020.1 coordinate 15,979, forward strand.
AGGTAATAAAGTTCCAAAAGAATTTACACAAATGACAGAAAACAAAATTGAAAGTTTTAAAATTATAATGTCCTCTATGACAGCTGAAGAAATGGAAAATCCTAAACTTATTAAAAAGTCAAGAGCTCAAAGAATATCAAGAGGAGCTGGAGTAGAAGAAAAAGAGATTAAGGAACTTTTAAAATACTATAACAACACAAGAAAAGCTATGAAAGGTATTGGTAAACGGGGTAGCTTTGGTGGAAGAAATGTTAACCGTTTAATGGGCCAATTTATGAGATAAAACTGAAATTTAATAAAATATTTAAGATTAAATATATTTTTATATTTAAGTATACTTTTTACAACAAATTTTTAATGAATATTTTAATTTAAGTAGATACAATGGAAGATAATACATTAAAAAAGGCAAAAAGATTAATTGAACTAAATGAGAATAAAATCTGTAATCATTGTCTTGGACGTAAATTCTCTAAACTTATTGATGGTAAGGATAATGAAGATAGAGGAAGAATTATTAGAGAAAAATTGGAAATAGAAGAAGCAAGAAATAGTATATGTCCAATATGTAGAAATTTATTTGATAAGATTAACGAATCATTATATGAACGTATAGATCAAAAAATAAACTATATTAATCTTGAATTTGATAATTTTTTAATTGGTTCACGTGTAGATAAAGATATTCAAAAAATTGATGAAAAGATGAGTGAAGAAATTAATGTTGACTGTGAAAATATTAAAAAAGAAATTAATAGAATAATTGGATTATCACTTGAAAAAAGATATAATAAAGAAGTGGAATTTGAAAAAAATAATATATTAATGGAAATTAATTTTAAAAAAGAAGAACCGACCGTTTATATTAGAATAAACCCTATTTATATTGAAGGAAAGTACAATAAATTCATCCGAGGAATTCCTCAAACAAAATGGCCTTGTAGAGAATGTCATGGAAAAGGATGTGATTACTGTAATTATACAGGAAAATTATATCCCGAGTCTGTAGAAGAAATATTATCTGATATTGTATTAAAATATAGTAAAGGTCGTTCTTGTAAATTCCATGGTGCAGGGAGAGAAGATATAGATGTATTAATGCTAGGTGAAGGTAGACCATTTGTACTTGAGGTTGTAGAACCAAAAATTAGGAACTTAGATTTAAAACAAATAGAAAAAGAAGTAAATGAATATGCAAATGGTAAAACTAAATATAAGAATCTTAAATACTGTAAACGTAATAGAAAAGCAGAAATTAAAGTGAGTTCTCCTAATACTTATAAAGTATATGAAGCACTTGTAAAATCTAAAAATAATATTAAAAAAGAAGATCTAAAGGTTTTAAAAACATTAGATGTAATTGAACAGCAAACTCCTCTTAGAGTTAAACGTAGACGTGCGGATATAATAAGAAAAAAAAGAGTTATTGAGTTAGAAACAGAGTTTATTGATTCAAATACATTTAAAATGAAAATTAAAACAGAAGGGGGATTATATATCAAAGAACTTATATCCTCAGATGAAGGAAGAAGTAAACCTAGTGTAAGTGGTCTTTTAAAAACTGAATGTATATGTGAAAGACTTGATGTTCTGGAAGTAAGTAAAAAATAAGTTCATTAAAATTTAAAATTCAAACACAATAAAAAAAAAAAAAAAAAGGTTTTCAATAATGTGAATATTTATCCTAGTTTTCAACATCAATAAAATTCACAATACTTTTTCTAAAATATTTTGTAGAAATAATACCAATTATTGCTCCAAAAATAGTGAAAAATATTGGTGCATATCCGTTAAACAGGTTATAAGAAAATTGGAATCCCACTGAAATTTCTACAATAATATTACATAAAAAACCTAATACAAGTCCAGTTATAATACCTAAAAGACCACCATTAATCAAATCTTTAAATGAACCAAAGATTGAAACTACTATAAATAAACTTATAAAAAATCCAAATGGATATAAATCGATGGTTTGAGTAAAAAATCCGAAAATATAGGAAAATAATAATGATAGTACAACTGAAATAACAATAGAGATTATAGATAGAACAAACAATTTTTTTATCCTAATTGTTTTTTTAATTCCATCAAAAGATTGAATATCGATGTTTAGAGAATTTCCACATTCAATACAATATTGAGAATCTTCATCAGAAATTTTTGTTTTACAATGAGGACATATTTTATATTCTTTTGATATTGTTTCCTCATTTACATTATCTGATTGGTCTACTACATCATCAGCTTTAGAAGATTCATTTTTACTGCTTTCATCTTGTGAATCTTTTTTGGATGATTCTACATCATTGTCTTCCTCTTTTTTTATTTTTGCACCACATTTTGGACAAAAAATATTGTCTTTTTCTAATTGACAATTACATGAAGGACAAAATAAATTTTCATTTTTTGTCCCGCAATGTGGACAATAATTTTGATTGTCTATTTCTTTACCACATTTTTGACATTCTACCAATTCCATCACCCCACTATAAAACTTTTATGTATACAATTTTAGTTTAATAATTAATAAATTTTTATATAAAGTTTTTAGGGACCTGAATTTTTTCAAATAAAATTCAACATAATTGCCCTTATTTTTATAATTTATCATGTTCCTTTAAGACTGTTTGTAAAAATACAATTTAAAATTACTCTTTTTAATAAAAAAAAGTCTTTAAATCGTTAAATTTAAATAGTATGTGTTATATATATTTATTTGTGATTAAAAATGAAACACAGATTAAATTTAGATATTAAAGACCTGAATTATAGTTTGTTGAAAGAAATATTTAAAATTATGGATTGCAGAGAATCTTCTGAAATTTTAGCTTCCTGTGGTTTAAAAACATTGATAAACAAGTATTTACCTTTAAAATCATATTTATCAGTATGTTCTTTGGTTTAGACATTCTATTCATATTGAATGAGCTTGAATCTAAAGAAAAACTTCGCAAATACATTAATATTTCTGAAGTTTTAAGTGCTGATCAAGTTTATAAAAATTTTTCGCTACAAGATTCAAGAGAACTTGTTAAAGCATTAAATCGTGTTTTAAATGGAATAAATCGTGTTAAAAGAAGAGAAAAAAAGACTTTTATTGTTGATGCAACACCAGTGGACTTGGATATTAATTTCCATAGAAATAAAAAGACTAAAGAACATCTAAAATCATTGAATTTAAAATGGAGTTATTCTTCTTCTAAAGGATTTTATATTGAATTTAAAGCAACAGTTATCATTCATTTCGATAGTATGAATCCTGTTTCTATTTTAATTCATTCTGGAGCTCCCAATGATGCAAAACTTTTTGACGAAATTATGGAAAATCTTCAAAAAAGACGTATAATTCAAAAAGGAGATACATTAATTTGATAAAGGATATTATAGCTATAAAAACTACCAATTAGGAATTAGTAAGTATAAAATCATTCCTTTTATTTTCCCCAAAGATAATTTCAAAAGAAATAAATTAAATGACCAATTATCCTATCCATTATCCTCATTTATCAAAACAAAGAAAATTAAAACTGAAAAAAGATTTTTTGAAAAGTTAAAACACAAATTATTAAATAAATTAGATGTTTGGAAAAATTTTAAACCAATTAGAGGAAAAATAGAAGATTTTTTCAAATTACTCAAACAAGGACTTAACTTAAGAGAAATACATAAATACACACCAAAATCTGTCGAAAAAACAGTATATTTAAATGTATTTTTAGGAGCCTTAATTATATCACAAGGGTTTAAATCAAAAACAGCCATACAACAATTATCTGAGAAATAAAAATTCAGACCCCTAAAATTTTTATATAAAGTTTTTATATTAAAAAAATAAAAGATAATAGTACCAAAAGGGGTGATAAAATGAAAATGAATTATCATATTTTATTTCTTATAGTTATAATAGGGATTATTTCTGTAGGTGTTGTTGGTGCTAATGTATTTAATAGTGATTCTTCAATGAAAAAAGAAGTTTTTGATGGTATTACTGTCTCTGTACCAACTGATTCAGAATTTGTTAAAACAGGAGAAAATGTTTATAAAGATACTAATTATGGAATACAAATTAATACTTTTAAAAACAATAATTCCATGATTAAATACTTAAAAAACTCTAAAAAATCAAAAATTATTCCAGTTGAAAATCAACCTCCTCAATCAGTTGCTTTTAAAAAAGGCCAATCTTTTAATATTTTAGTTACTAATGGTATTGAAGGAGTTGCAGTAGGTTCTAAAGATAAAGAACTCACTTCAAAAATAGCTAACAAAGTCACGTTTAGTAATAATCACCATAGTGAAAAACCTGCAGGAGTTCCATTTATAAGACAACCTATGACTGTAGAAAAAGATTATGATTTAATAATGTTACTTGTTGGAGAAGTAGACAATAAAGTATTTAATACTCTAATATTAGATAATATTCTTCTAAATGTTACAGCAAGTTATAATGAAAATAGATATGAACCATTTGATATGGGAGTTGATGATTCATCTGATGGATCAGGTACATATGTCTCTGATATTAAAAATGAAGATGATTTAAAAGATGCATTAAGTGATGCTAATACCTCTTCAAATGATAATTCTGTTGATTCTAACAGTGAAGACATAAGTAATAGTCAAGATAATCTTGTTCAGTCTAGTGATAATAACCATAAAACCCAAAAGACTCAATCAGGTAATCCATCCAATAGTGTTAGTTCTAGTAACCAACAAGGGAATTTATCCCTTAGTGAATGTGAACAATTAGTACATGAACAAATATTAGTTAACAATCCTGATTTAAGAATAGGTGAATATTACAATGTTTCAAACGGTTATGTTTTCATTATTGTAGACAATTTAAATGAAACTGTTAATCAGGTTACTGTTAATGCATTAACTGGGGAAATTACACCTATCTCTAGTTAATTTAACATTAACTTTTTTTTTATTTTAATTAATTGATTTTTTTACTTAATTTTTATAAAAATTCATTGAAAAATTAAATAAAAACTAAAGATCTATTTTTTATGTTTATGATTATTTAATATTAGATGTTGATTTTATATCATAAACTATTTTTATATCAATTATCAAAAAACTTAAAAATAAATTTTATAACGATTTATTCATCAATTTGATTAATAAAAGTTTTGAATGATTTATGTATAAAAAGTTGCCAAAATCATTTATCTAAATTGGAATAGTGCAAATATTAAAAAACTGAAAATATAAAGGAATATTAAAGATTTTAGCGGAAAATAAAAAAGAAAAGATAATTTATTAAAATCATCAATTTTTTAATATTCAAAGATTAATACTAAAAGTATATTAATAACTTTTTAATAATAATTAATTATTATTAATTAATGGAGAAAAGTTTAATTTATAAATTATTTTTCATAAGTAAAATTTTAAAATTTTTATCCATTTTATAATATAATTTTATAAAAAACTATATTTTATTATTGAATATTGATTTTTCAGCTTAAAACTTTTAATTATGTTAAACTAAAAGATATAATTAAAATAAACTAAAATCAATAATTATTATAAAAATAATTATTAGAGGTTATCAAAATGCAAAGATCAAGAGGATTTAAAAGTAGATCAAGAAAAAAATTAACTAAAAAGCCACGTGCTGGTCGTTCAAATCCTATTACTAACAAACTCCAAATATTTAAAGAAGGAGATTTAGTACATATTATCATCGACCCAAGTGTTCACAGAGGCCAACCTCACTCCAGATTCCATGGAAAAACTGCTGAAGTAATTGGTAAAAGAGGTCAAGCATATTTACTTGGATTAAAAGATGGTAACAAATATAAAGAATTAATTGTAAGACCAGATCACTTAAAATTACAAGAGTAGATTATATGATAGGTAAAAAAACAGTCAGCAAAGAACCGATACCTGTAGCTAAAGTTAAAGATATCCTTCAAGAATTTAGTGAAGAAAATGAACTTGGCTATGAACAAAATCTTACCTTAGATCATGTAAGTTCATTTAGCAAACTCACACAAGAAGATTCTTTAAAATTAATTGAAGAACTTACAGGTGCATTTGATGGTAAAATTACTGAAAAAATAGCAGTTCATATAGCTGATTTATTACCTCAAGATTTAGATGATATGAGATTATTATTTGCTAAAGAAAGAGTTTCCCTAAACAAAGAGGAAATGGAAGAAATTCTTAATATTGTAGGTAAATATGATATTATTATAGATGATGAAGAATAATTCTTTTTTCATCATAATATTTAAAATTAAAATCTATGACTGCTGTTTTTCAACATTTAACAAGTATGAAAGTTTAGTAAATATAATATATAATTTAAACTAAAAAAACTTAAACTACAACTTAATTTAAAAAAAAAACTATTTTTGAGAATTCCTATTAATAATGTTAAAAAGTAATTTTACTAAATTAAATATATTAATTAACATTTATAAAAAAATTAATATTATTTAAAGGAAAAATAATGTAATTAATACTATAAATTTATTTACAGAATTATGACTTAAACTAGATAGCAAAGAGGAGAGAGTGTTATGGCAAATAAAAATCAGCATAATAAGAAAAAAACATTCGTTAAAGAAGAAAATGCAATAATTTTAGATTATCTTAGTTTAGGTTATGTTAACGATAAATTAAGTAATTTCAAGAGAAAACCCATTGCACAGGCAATAGGTTGTGAAAAATTCACCCTACTTGAACTTATTCCTAAACCTAATCCTAATATTGAAATTCATGAAAAAGTTTACATAGGCCCTGGAAAAAGGGATAAAATTAAAACCGTTAAAAAACTTCAATATGAAAATTTAACTGCTACAAGTAGAATTGAACTTGAATACACTATAAAAGAGATAATTGAAAATGATGAAGAAAAATATGTTCAATTCTTTAATACTGCAGAGCCACTTAGTACAAGATTACACAAACTTGAACTTCTACCAGGAATTGGTGAAAAAACAATGTGGGCTATTCTGGAAGCTAGAAAAGAAAAAACTTTTGAAAGTTATGAAGATATTAAAACTAGAGTTCCTGCCTTACCTGACCCAGTCACTATGATTACAAATAGAGTTCTTCAAGAGCTTAATACTGGAATTGTTAAAAAAGGAAAAAATAAATATTATTTATTTACCCAAATCCCTTATGGTAGGATAAAAAGGTCTAGAGGGAAAAAAAATAATCGGTAAAACATTAAATATTAAAAATATATCATTATATAAATAAAATTTTAAAATAAAATTTATTATTCTTATTTTATTAAAAGATATGTATAAAAAACCATTAGATTCTTTCTTTTTAAGTATTTTTTAAAGATGTGATTTATTGAAAAATAATGGAAATTCATCCCTTGCAAGTCAGACAAAGAATGTTTTATCTAAAAATAATATTAAACTAAAATCCAGTCTTGGACAGAACTTTTTAATTGATGACAATAAACAAAAACAAATTATTAACTTTGCAAATTTAACAAAAAAGGATACTGTTCTTGAAATAGGTCCTGGAATTGGTACATTAAGTTTAGAACTTGCAAAACATGCATTTAAGGTAATTTGTATAGAACAGGATAAATTAGTTGCAGATATATTAGAATCTAGAATAGAAGAAAATTCCATAAACAATATTGAAATAATTAATGAAGATGCATTGAAAGTTGATTTTCCTAAATTTAATAAAGTAGTTTCCAATTTACCATATCAAATATCTTCACCTATTACATTTAAATTACTTGATTATTCTTTTGATAAGGCTGTGTTAATGTACCAAAAAGAATTTGCAGATCGTATGTTAAGTACTGCTGGAGAAAAAAATTACTCTCGATTATCTGTAATGCTTGCTTTTAGAGTTAATGTAGAATTTCTAATGAATGTTCCTAAAGAATGTTATATGCCAAAACCTAAAGTTAACTCTACAGTTGTAAAATTAACTCCAAATTATAAATATAATTTAGAAAATAAAGAAGATAAGCAATTATTTGAATATTATGCGAAAATAGCTAAGGCATTATTCCAACATAAAAATAAAAAAGCTGAAAATGCTCTAATTAATTCACGACATGAAATCGGATATAATGATAAAAAAGAATTAAAAAAGATTTTAGAAGATATTAAAACAGATAAATTAACTAATTATCTCAGTCAAAGGCCTGTAAACTTAAGTCCAGAGGAAATTTTAGAATTAACTAAATTATTAAAAGATTTTATTTTAATATAGAAAATATGTGATTTGATGAAAATTAATGGTTTTGAAATTGAAACAAATGATTTAGTTTATATCCCTGCAGAAGATACTTTTCTTTTAGCAGAAAATCTTGAAATTAAAAAGAGCGATAGTGTTTTAGAGATTGGAACAGGAACAGGTACTGTTGCACTTTTTGCATCAAAACTTACGAGTGGTCAAATTACAGTTACAGACATAAATTTTGATGCACTTGAACTTGCAAGGAAGAATTTTGAAAAAAATAATATAAAAGGAATTGAACTTATTTTTGGAAATTTATTTGAAGAACTTAAAAATAGAAAATTTGATGTAATTTTGTTTAATACTCCATATCTACCAACTGAAAAAGATGACATTATTGAGGATGATTTAAATTATGCATTTGATGGTGGAGTAGATGGAAGAAAAATTATAGACCCCTTCTTATATGAAGTGAAAAATCATTTAAACAAGGGAGGTTTAGTGCAGTTAATTCAATCATCATTATCAGATATAAATAAAACACTAGAAATTTTATCAAAAGAAGGTTTTATGTGTGAAATAGCAGGTAGTGAACACTTTTTCTTTGAAGATATTGTACTTATTAATGCATATTTATTATAAAAATCTTTTATATAAATTTAAGAAAAAAATAAATAATAAAAAGAGAGAATTTATATTTTAAAATATAAAATAAAAAATAGATTCATAGAAAAGTTTTTTAATTTATTTATACTAGATTTATAAAAATCATTATTAAATAACTATATAAAAAAATAGCAAATTTTAAAATAAAAAAATTAAATTAATATTTAAAAAGAAATTGTAATATTATGCAATTTCTCCATTAAATACTAATTTAGCAGGACCTTCCATAAATGCACCTAAATCTTCACCTTCTTTATATACAGTAAATTTAAGATTACCACCAGGTAAATGTAAATGTAGATTAAAATCAAAAAGTCCTAATTTATATCCTGCAATAGCAGTTGAAGTTGCGCCGGTTCCGCAAGCTAAAGTTACACCTGCACCTCTTTCCCATGTTCTCATTTTACCTTCATGTTTTGAGATTACTTCTACAAAATGTACATTAATTTTTTCAGGGAAAAGTCTGTGATTTTCTATAGCAGGACCAAATCTATTAATATCTACATCATCAACATTATCTACAAAAATGATTGCATGAGGATTTCCAACACTTACTGCAGTAAGTTTAAAAATCTCTCCATCTACATCTATTTCCTCATCAATACATTCTTCACTATCAAAATTCATTGGGATTTCATCAGCTTTAAATGTGCATGTTCCCATATTTACTCTGAAAAACTTAGGTTCATTATTTTCTAAGGTAATGTCAATAGTTTTTATTCCACTTTTAGTTTCAACGGTCATAGATTCTGTTTCTAAGATTTTATTAATATATACAAAATTTCCGAAACATCTTATCCCATTACCACACATTTCAGCTTCACTACCATCAGGGTTAAACATTCTATAACCTATATCTGCTACATTGGATGTGACAACAAATAATACCCCATCTGCTCCTACACCAAAATGTCTATCACATAAAAATCTGCATGCTTCTGGTTTATCAGTTTCTGGAATTTGTGTTGCTTTACTTTCATCAATAATTACAAAATCATTACCAATACCATGCATTTTTGAAAATTTTAAACCTTTTAAATCCATAATAACACCTATTATTCTAAATGTTCAGGGATAATCTGACCCTCAAGTAAATCATCAAAAGTTTGAGCTTTACGAACTAAAGTAGCTTCACCATTATTAACAAGTACTTCAGCAGGAAGTGGTCTTGAATTATAATTAGATGCCATGGTAAATCCATATGCCCCTGCATTTAATATTCCTAAAACATCCCCTTCTTCTACATCAGGAAGAGGTCTATCCCTTGCAAATAAATCTCCAGATTCACAAACATTACCTGCAACATCAACCTCTTGAGTAATAGGAGCACTCATTTTACTTGCATCTACAATATGATGATAGGAATCATACATTGAAGGTCTGAGTAATGTATTAAATCCTGCATTAACACCAATAAATTTCCTATAACTTTGTTTTACACTGTTAACTTTAACAAGTAATGTTACTGCATCAGCAACTAAGTATCTACCTGGTTCAAGATACATTGTAGGTTTACCCATATTATACTCTGAAAGTTTCTCTTTAAAGAAACTAATATTTTCACTAGCAAAGTGGTCTAGATCTAATGCTTTCTCTTCTGGTGTATATGGTACACCTACACCACCACCAAAATCAACAAATTCAAAGTCAATACCTGTGTCTTCATGGACTTTACCTGCAATATCCATTGTAGAACCTATTGCAAGTTTAAATGGTTCAGGATCTAAAATTCCTGACCCGATATGAGAATGCATACCAATTGGATCAAATCCTAAATCTTTTGCCATAGCATAAACTTCTGATGCTTCATTATCCATAATACCAAATTTACTCATTACTCCTCCTGTAATAGTATGTTCATGGTGACCTGCACCTACCATAGGATTAACTCTAAATGATATTTTAAATCCTTTTGGATTAACTACTTCTGAAAGTCTATTAAGTGCTGATACAGAGTCAATATTTAAAATAACCCCCATATCATGAACCATTTTAAGTTCTTCATCTGTGATATTATTACCAGTGAACAGTATTCTATCAGGAGAAAATCCTAATTTACGGGATATGTAAACTTCACCAGGAGATACTGTATCTACACAACATCCCTCACTTTCTAAAATTTTCATAACAGCAAGGTTTGTATTAGCTTTACATGCATAAAATACTTTAAAATCAGGATAATATTTTGAAAATGAATTATAAAATTTATTATAATTTTCCCTTATTCTAACCTCATCAATTGCATAAATAGGGCTTCCAAATTCTTCAACTAAATCTAATGCATCAGCACCACCAATATCTAAATGGTCTTTATCATTGGTTTTGATATTTAAATCCATTATATGCCTCCAAATAAAATAATTAATAAAATATATAATTTAAAAACTGATTCCTTAATATAAATTCATAAAAATTAATTCTAAATAATATTAATAGATAAACTATAATAATATTTAAAAAAAGTTTTCAGATTATATTTAAATCTTATAATATATAAATTTATAGAAATCAGTTAAAATTTTAAGTTTAAAGAAGATATTTTAAAAAATTAGTGATAAAATAAGATAGTTATTAAAATAAACCAAAATATAAAGAAAATAAAATATAATATTGAATGAAAGGGAAAATAATAAAAAAATAAAGTTGATAAAAAAAATTAAGATTAATTATTTATTTTAGAGAAAATATCATCTAATGCTTGAACCATAGTATCAACATTTTCTTCCGTAATAATTAATGCTGGAGCAAGTCTTAAAACCTTACCTGCAGTACAGTTGATTAAAATTCCTTTCTCTCTCATTTTATCAACAATATCTCCACCATCCATACTAAGTTCTATACCTATTAATAGACCTAAACCTCTTACATCAGAAATAAGATCATATTTTTCTTTAAGTCCATTTAATTTATCTATAGTATATTGGCCCATTTTTTTAGTATTTTCAATTAAATGGTCTTCTGCAATAATATCAAGTACGGTGTTTGCAGCTGCACATGCAAGGGGATTACCTCCAAAAGTAGAACCATGGTCCCCTGGTTCAAAACCAACAGCAACTTTATCAGTTGCAAGAGTAGCACCTATAGGGAAACCTCCTCCTAAACCTTTTGCAAGAGACATAATATCAGGTTTAATTCCATATTGTTCATATGCAAAAAGACTTCCACATCTACCTATTCCAGTTTGAACCTCATCAATAATTAAAAGAATATCATTATCATGGCATAATTTTTCAACCCCTTTCATATACTCTTTATCAGCTACATTAATTCCACCTTCACCCTGAACAACTTCTAACATAATTGCACAAGTATCCGCACTTATAGCCTCTTTCATTGCTTTAATATCATTATAGGGCACATATTTAAATCCAGGAGGAACTGGTTTAAAAGGTTTAGAGAATTTTTCCTGACCTGTAGCTGTAACAGTTAACATGGTTCTTCCATGAAATGATTCTAAAGCTGTTATTATTTCACCTTTACCTGTATATTTTCTTGCAAGTTTTATTGCAGCTTCATTTGCCTCAGCACCACTGTTTGAGAAAAATACTTTATTAAAGTCTGAAAGATTTGCTAATTTTTCTGCAAGCTCAACAGCAGGAATATTATAGTAAATATTTGAACAGTGCATAAGTTTTTCAGCTTGTTTTTGTATTGTGCTAACAACCTTTGTGTTAGTTTGACCGACATTATTTACAGCAATTCCAGCAAAAAAATCTAAGTATTCATTACCTTCAATATCATAAACTTTAACTCCATGAGCATGGTCAATTACTATTGGTTGTCTTCCATAAGTATTAAGAAGAAATTTATCATAATTATTAATAACTTGATTAGATTTCATAAAATCACCTAGATAAATAATAAATAAAAAAATTTTAAATTAAATAATAAAATTTCCATAACAATCTCTATTAAGTATGATAAGGATTTAATATAAGTAATTTAAAAAAAAATAATAGAGATAATATACTATTTGTTTTATTATAAATATAAATAAATAATAATATAAGTATTATTACTTTTATATTTAAAATAAAAATTAGAATAATTATTATATAATTATTCATTAAAATGTGATAATATGAAAAAAGCAAGAATTGAAACTGAAAAAGGGGATATTGTTTTAGAATTATTCCCTAATGAAGCTCCTGGTACTGTAGCTAATTTTGAAAAATTAGCAAATAGTGGATTTTATGATGGTTTAACTTTCCATAGAGTAATACCTGACTTTGTTATTCAAGGTGGATGTCCAAATGGAAATGGTACAGGAGGACCGGGTTATACTATTAAATGTGAAACAGAAGGAAACCCTCACAAACATGGTACCGGTGCACTATCCATGGCACATGCAGGTAAAGATACTGGTGGAAGCCAATTCTTTATTACCCACAGTCCACAACCTCATTTAGACGGAGTACATACTGTATTTGGTCAAGTAATTGAAGGTATGGATGTTGTAAATGCAATTAATCCTGGAGATAAAATGATTAAAGTAACTGTTACAGGTTAAATAATCATTTACTTTCTTTTAAATAACTTATTTTAATTAACTTTATTTTATTTTACTTTTTTATTTTTTCTTTATTAACAAAGTTTAATAATTAATTTTTTTCTTTTTTAACTAAATTTAAGAATTAATACTGTAAATCAATAATAGGAAACATAAAAATAAAGAGATTATTAAATCCTATTACTGTTAATTATAAAAAAGATAAAAAACTATTTTTTATTTAATTTATCAAATAAACCTGATGTACGTCCATAATTAAATAAGTATAACTGAACATAACCTGCATATTTACCAAAAGTATCCATTCCAAATTGACGAAGCTCTTTTATTGATATATCTTGATTATTATCAAAATACAAATATGAAACAATTCTTTTTATCCAAACATCAGAAGGAAAAGCTTCTAAAAAACCAAATCCATAAAGTAAAATACAATCAGCTACTTTAGGTCCAACACCTTTAATTTTTTTTATCTCATCATATGCCTCTTCATATGACATATTAAAAAGCTCATTATAATCATATTTAAAAGTAAATACTTCTGATGCATCTTTAATATATGGAACCCTATATCCAAATCCACAGGATTTAAGGTTATTGGTATAACATTCAATTTCCATTTCTCTACCTGATGCCTCATATTCTTCTAAATTATCTTTATATGCATCAAATAGAATTTGAGAAGGTGGAAATTTATAAAATTTTCCTGATGGAAATTCAAATTCATCACCCCATATTTTTTTAAGGTCATTAATTGAATTAACCCATCGTTTAATTGAATTATTAGAAGAAGAAATAGAAGAAATAATCGCTTCAAATGGATCTGTAGCTCTAAACAATCTAAGACCTTTAGAAAAATCACATGAAGGGGATAATTTTTCATCATCTTTTAAAAATTTATAAAATTTTTCCATATCAAAATTTAAATCATATATTTTAGATATTTCACTTTTAATGGATTTTTCTATTTTATTTTTATTAACAACTGATTCATCAATATTTTTTGGAAGTTCATAATCAAGATTAAAAGAGTTAATATTATTTTGAGATGATTTTAAAAGTAAAGGAATCTGGTCTGAGATTATTACATTACAATAAGTATTAGTATCATTATTATATGTCCATGGCGGTTGTGATGTTTGACCAGATGATTGTGTAAGGTTTAAATCAATTAAATTATTAAATTTCATAGAATACCCCGTAATTAAACTCTGACATTTATTCCATTATCTTTTAAATATTGTTTTACAACAGGAATAGGATATTCATTAAAATGAAAAATACTTGCTGCAAGTGCAGCACTAACATCTGTTTTAACAAAAGCCTCTTTAATATCATAAGGAGTACCTACACCCCCTGATGCGATAACTGGAATATCAACAGCATCATTAATAGCTTTAGTTAAATCTAAATCATATCCTCCTTTAGTCCCATCTCCATCCATGGAAGTTAAAAGAATTTCACCAGCACCACGTTTTTCACATTCTATAGCCCAATCTATAGCATCCCTACCTGTAAATTCTCGTCCCCCATATATACTGCAATCAAACCAACAATAAGATTCTTCATCAGATAGTGGAGAATGTTCTATTTCAATAATATTTTTATCCTTAGCCGCATGAGGACTATTTACATAACGCCTTTTTGCATCAATACCTATAACACATGCTTGAGACCCTACAATTTTAGATGCTTCATTTATAAGATCAGGATTATGAATAGCGGATGTGTTAGTTGAACATTTATCTGCACCTGCATTAAGCATTTTAATATAATCATCAACTTTTCTGATTCCACCACCAACACATATTGGAATGAATACATTTTCGGTTAATCTTTCAATAACATCAGCCATAGTCTCTCTACGTTCATGAGATGCAGTAATATCTAATATTACAATTTCATCTGCCCCATCTTCATAATATTTAGAAGCAAGTTCAACTGGATTTCCAGCATATTTAATTTCTTTAAATTCTACACCTTTTACAACACGGCCTTCAGGAACTTGTAAATCACAATCTAAACAAGGAATAATTCTTTTAGTTAACATAATATAAACCTTAAAATAATATTTAGTTGAAACAATTTGAATAAATGAATAATATATGATTAATACTTAATAAAAATAATCATAATAAATTGAAATATTAATTATAGATATTATTTGGCACTTTCAAAAACTTGTGTGATAACTTTTATTTCCATTTTTTTACCTTAGAAAAATTAAGGTTTAAAAAGTTCAAACATAAATATAGAGCTTTTTGCTTTTTTAGTAATATTTAAAATCAAAAATGTATATATTATTTTTTTAATTCTAAATTTGTCTAATAAAAAAAAAATTTATAAATTATAAAAGATAAAAAGTAGAATGTTAAATTGGTCCTATGGTCTAGTCTGGAATGACGCAGGACTTCGGATCCTGAGACCGGGGGTTCAAATCCCCCTAGGTCCGCTTTAAATTAATAATTATATCTATTTTTTTATGAATTTTTATCAAGGTTAATAATTATCTGATTTTTATATAATCATTTTCAACAATAGCTTCCTTAAAGAACCTTGGAATTAATGATTTATATAATGGACTTCTAAATAGCATTAAAATATCTTTATCCAAAATATAAGTAGTGCAACTATCATCCTCTGCTCTCATTCCCCTACCATAAGATTGCATTATTGTCATGACAGTTTTATAAGCATACCAACGCTTGTCCTTTTTTTGTCGGAAATTTATTTGCATATCACCTAAATAAGGAAATGGTATTTTATAAATAATCTGGAAACGACAATTATCATAAGGCAGATCTACACCTTCACTCATTGAAGGAGATACTAAAACAAGAGGATTCTTATCTTTTTCAAAGTGTTCTAAAACCCTTTCTCTATTAAAAGAAGTGTGTGAAATAAGTCTTGAATTAGGAATATTCTGTGTAATAAATCTAGAATTTTGATAACTATGACTATGAATTAAACCTTTATCTCTTGAGTGTTTACGTAGAATATCATTAATAATAGGAATAGTTTTAGGAGCTGTATCTTTTATCCTATTTTTAGACATTTTACCAGCAAGTTTAAGTTCAATAGGTCTTTGCTCTTTAGGAAATGGACTATCAACACTGATATAATAAATTTCATTTTCCTTTAAACCTAACCATTTAGAAAACATTTTATAGGACAATATAGTTGCAGACATAAAAATACATACATCAGCATATTTAAATAATAAATTTTTAGCATAATGATGAATTCTAAGAGGTTTAAATGAAACTCCTAACTCATCAGCATCAATTACCCAATTTTTAGGTTCTGCATTAAGATATTTTACAATAGATTTTATTTTTTTTGTAGTTCTATCTATTTTGTCAACCTTATTTTTCTCTAAATTCTTTAAATCTAAATTATTATAAGCATCACTAATAGATTGTAATTCAAGGATCCAATCTTCAATTGAACCATCCTTTAGAGTTTCTTTTGAAATACGTTTATGAATGTCTTTTTCTAATTTTTGATTTGTTAATTTAAGCTCCAAATTCTTCATTATTTTATATTCGATATTGTGGGCCTCATCAAGAATAAGTAAAGACCTTTTAGAAAAGTGTTTAACAAAATTAAGCTCCAAAAATGCATAATCATAATTCATAAGAGTAATTGGAGATTGGATTGCATTAGTTTTCTGTTGCCAATAATTACAATGGTTATCTGAATTAAAAAAGAAGGGTGCATCATTTGCTGTAGTAAATGCTTCAGTTGAACCTAAGGTAGGGTTTTTACCTACTCCATATGGGCAAAAAAAATTAGTTTTATTTAGTGTTGTTTTACATAAACCCATATCACAGGTAACTTCAGCTCCCCCGTTTAAACATGAAAAATTAGCTCTACCTTTTACAAGAGGGAAATTAAATTCATCTGCATATTGGGACTGTAATTGTTTTGTCATTGTAAGAATATATGCAGAACCATACATTTTAGATAATGTTGCAGCAATAGCAGATTTACCTGTTCCTGTACCTGCTTCTAAAATAATATATTTATATCCTTTACTAATGGCATTTTCTATTTCTTGTATGATTTCTAATTGTCCTTCTCTAGGAATTTCAAATGGAAAATTATAAATAATATCTTCATGAATATGAGAATATTCTTTTTTTAATTCTTCAATTCTTTCATTATCTATACAGTTATCTTTAATTGAATAAACTTTTGGAATCTTATCTTTATTTTTATTTTGAAATTTCCCACAATTACAATTATCTTTTAACATTCCACAATTAGGACAAAATAATGACTCTTCCATAAATTAATATTAGATAATATTTATTATAAATATTATGTTAGCATTTGAAAAGAAATAAAAAAAAAATCTTTAAAAATTAGAATTAATAAAGTTTATTTAATAAGAATATTTTACATTATTATATATAATGATAAAAATCATAAGGTTAAAAAAAATTGATTTTAAAGCTTAATACTAAGTTTTTTAAAAAAAAATTAAACTTATATAAATTTTAAAAAAAAATATAGAAACTAATAGGTGATATGATGGGTAAAGGTAAGTTATATGGAATAGGAGTAGGTCCTGGAGATACAGAATTATTAACACTTAAAGCTGCAAAAATATTAGAAAAAGTTCCTGTAATCTGTGCACCACGTGCAGGTAATGAAAAAGAAAGTATTGCATTATCCATTGTTCAACCAATAATCGATAAAAGACCTGATAGAAAAAAAGTAATGATAGTAGCTCCAATATTTCCTATGAAAGAAGATGTTGAAAGCTTAAAAAGACATTGGATGGAAGCATCCCTAATAATAGCTGATTACCTTAATAGTGGAAGAGATGTGGCTTTTGTTACATTAGGAGACCCTTCAATATTTTCAACATTTACTTATGTTCAAAAAAATCTAGAGACGAACTATGAAATTGAAGTAGTACCAGGTATAACCTCATTTACAGCATGTGCTGCAAGAAATGGAAAACCTTTAGTTGAAAAAGATGAAATATTAACTGTTGTTCCAAAAATAGATGATAGATTAAAAGATATTCTAAATCAGGGAGATTGTTTTGTAATTATGAAAGCTTCAAGAAACTCTAAAGAAGTTGAAAAAATTATTAAAAAAGATCCACGAGATAAAACTATCACTTCATTTCAAAATTGTACACAAGAAAATGAAAAAATCATTGATGGCTTTTCAAAAGAAAAACCATATTTAACAACTACAATTGTTAAATTTAATGATGAAAAATAAATTTATTTATAATAAAAATTTAAAGCTTAACTTTTTAGAATAAACAAACTAATTAAAAAAAAAAAAGTTTAATTCTTATTTTTTTAATATTTATTATTTTTTATAATAATGAAAAACCATGAAAGGTATAAGCTTATTTAAAAAAAATTAGATAATAAATAAATAAAATTAAAAATAAAAAGAGATAGTTATATATTAAGTGAAGAAACTAAGGTATATTCTTCATCTGTTGGTTCAATATCGAATATGCAACATTCATCACCCATAGTATAACATTTAATTTCAATAACATTAACCTTATGTTTAAAGTATGAGGAGAAAAGGGCTTCAAAAATTCCTGCATCTAAATAACATGCTGGTTTTCCAGTTTTTGGAAGAAGGCCACATTCAAAACAATCAACAGAAGTAATTTTATAAGTTTCTCCTATTTCTATACTTATTTTACCTAAACCTTTTTCTTTCCAAAAATCTTGGATATTTGCAAAGAACATGTTAAAATCTTCATCATAAAACTTATTAAATAAGGATAATCCAATATTTACTCCAGTTTCTTTTAATATAGGGTCAATGTTTACCCCCTCTTGAATTAGAGTAGATCTTAATGTGTGGAATAAAAGATAAGAAAATTCAAAATCTTCACCTGAATCTATAATATTTTTAACTAAAAAATCAATTTTTCTCTCTTCAAGTTCTAAAGGTTCAGATGGTTTAACCTCTCCTAAAAATCTAGAATTAATATAGAAAACTTTTTTACGATTATCATTTGGATCAAATCTGTAATTAACTATTCCCTCTTCACGTAAAGATTTTAAATGAACTGAGATAGTAGATTTAGACCGGCCTGTATTTTCAACAATTTCATTAAATTCCATATCACTATTTTTTAATAATTCTAAAATTGTTAATTTAACAGGACTTTTAACTACATTTACACCAACACTATTATCATTTTTTGAAAATATTTGTACAGGTCTAGTTCTGTTTAATTTTTTATTTGAACCGCTTATCATCAAATCCCCTAAAATTTACAAAATATAAAGTCATATTATTGATAATATTAATAAAATATCTACTAAAAGAAAATTATATATTTATTTTTAAAAAAGTTAAATTGTTTCAATATAGACAAATAATGGATAATAAATAATAAAAAAATTATTAAATTATTCAAAGTCTTTATAAATAAATATATAATTTATAGTATAATATTCATTATATATAAATGGTTTGAATAAAACACGAATTGTTAGTAAAAAAAAATAAATATTAATAATAAAAATTCTATGAGATTACTAATTAAGTATAGGATATAAAAAAATTACTAAATTGTTTATAAAAATAAAAATAAATCTTATTTAATTAAAAAATCTATTATATAAAAATAAAGAAAAAAAGAAATGATATTAATAATTATTTAATAAAGAATTAATTTTTAAAAATTCTTTTTCTTTAATACAATTACTAATCTATTATAAATAAATAATTAAAAATTAAAAAAAAATTTAAACTATAATGAAGATATAATACTCATAACTAAACTAAATACTATGATTATTGCTATAAAGCAAGTAAAGAAATCTGTAATTAGTTTAACATTTTCTTCTTTAAATTTATATGATAATACTTCTTTTAACATTAAACCTCCATCTAGAGGTTTCATAGGAAGAAGGTTAAATAATCCTACAGAAAGATTAATTATATAAATCCATTTTAAAAGATCTTCTAAGACCATCCAGCCCCAAGGTAATACATCACCATAAGTTTTTTTAATATTTTCTTTAATTACTGTGTGCTGTTGAGCTTTAATACCCATATACCCTAAAGATTTATTATTTGGATTTGTACCTAACTTAAATGTATATGTTCCAGTATTTGTCGAAATATGAGCTTTCGTATTAGGTTTTAAACTTAAAACAGCATCAGAATAGCTAGTTGCATTTTTAACTATATGATTATTTATTTGGTTAATTACCATTGATTCTTTTAAATGACCCTGAGCAGGAGTACCATCTAAAACTTGAACAATTTCAACACCCTGAGAATCATATACAGCAGGATATGCTAAATTTCCTATACCTGCAAATAAAAGTAGTGCAATAATAGCTAAAATAATATTAGCCATAGACCCTGCACCATAAATTCTAAGTTTAGATTTTCTTGATGCTTTTTCTATTTGCTCTTCATCAGGTTCTACAAAAGCTCCAGGAAGTATAACAAATAGTAATACACCAATTGATTTAATATCAATACCTTCAACCCTTGCAAGAATTCCATGGGAAAATTCATGTACGACTATCAAAATTGCAAGTGCAATAATACCTGATAAAAAAGGTATAAAAATTGGAGAACCAGGAACCTCTACACCAGGTATAAGTATAGAAACTGTAGGAGTAGTAAATACTGTTGAAAGAGACTGAATTAAAAGACCAGTCATAAATATCATTGCTATAAAACATATAACAATACCTACATTCATATACCATCTCCAAAATTTAGGAGAGAAATTAGCAAGTTTATCAATAAATCCTCTAAATTTTTTAGTTTTTAACATTAAAAGTAAAGGAAAATCAAATTCAAGATTTTCAGAATCTTTATTATATGATTTATAAATAAATGCAATAGTCCATACAATAAAAAACCCTATTACATAATACCATATACCATTCACAATATCCCAACTAATTAAATAATTTTAAAAAAAGTTTGATAAAAAAATCTATGAATATAAATTAAATTATTTTTATTATAAAAATTATTTATGATTAATCTTATTTATATTTTATAAAATTTCTTTTTAAAAAAGATAAATTCTTAATAAAATTCTTTTAAAAAATATTTTATGTGAAAATTTAAAAAAATTAAATGAATTTTAATTGTTTATATACTCCTTTATCAAGTATAGGAACTTCTGCTGGTGTAGGATCTATATTATATATTTTTTGGAACTCTGTTTGGTTTTGGAATGTTCCAGAATTAATTAAATGTATACCATTATATACTCTATGAGTATTAATATGTACATGGCCTGTATGGAATACATCAGGTACATCTTCTATTACCAAATAATCTTCAAGTTCTGATGCAAGTGGAGTCCTATCACCATAAATTGGTGCAAGGTGTCTTTTTTTAAGTAATTCTTCCATAAGAATATCATTTCTCTCATGTGAAAATCCTTTTACACTCATAGCTAAATCATCAAAACTACGACCATGATAAATTAAAACTTTTACTCCATCAAGTGATACATAACCAGGATTTGATATAAATTCAACATTATCTAACTCATATAATGCACTTGCATATTTTTCAGGTACAGCAGGTTGTGGCTCTGCAACTCTTGAAGCATCATGGTTTCCAGGTGAGATAATTATTTTAATATCATTTCTAATCTGACCTAAATAGCTTGCAGCTTTATCATATTGTTGGCGTATATCTTTAATTTCAAGTTCTTGTTCTTGATTAGGATAAACACCTATACCATCCACAATATCTCCACCAATGATAAGGTATTTGACATTTTTTGCAATCTCTACTTGTTCTTCATTACCATATTCACAATTTATCCACATAATAAACCTTTCAAAAGCTTCAGGAAGAAAAGTTTTACTTCCAATATGTACATCAGATAAAAATACTATTCCAAAGTCCATTTTTATTTGAGGTATTCTTGGTACATCTGGGTGAATAATTTGATTTGCAATTGCAAGTTTATTATCTCCTGACATTTTAGTTGCAAGTATACCAACCACTTCATCTTTAACCAATTTTTCAGCTTCACTAATTAATTCTGCATTATCCTTACTAAATAAAACCGGTATTTGACCTGTATCGTCTTCAAATTCGATCAATTTATGGCCTTTTTTCGTTGTTCTAACTTCATTGACCATTAAAATTAATGCTAAATCACTTTGATCTTTTCCTATCTCCTCTATTTTTTGGGCAAGTTTTAATTCAGGTCTTTGTAATAATATTTTAGATTCCTTCTCATAACGACTTTCAAAATAACTAATTAAATTACTAATTTCCCCACTAGTATATGATTTTTTACTTGTATCCTGCAAGATTTTAAAATCATATTTTACATTAGTTTTCTCCATGTTTCTTTTATATATAGAATGTTTTTTGGTGTTTTTAATATCCTCAATCTTCTCAGGTTTAGTGTCTGTTCCAGGATTATATCTAATTTCAGATGCATCAAATTCTTTTTTTTCGTTTTGATTATCATATAATCCATTTTTATCCTTTGGTTTATTATTTATCTGATTAGATTTATTGTTTTGATTATTATCAGTTAAAGTTTCATTTTGATTATCAGTTTTTAAAATAGTTTCTTCATTATTTTTACCGGACAATGAAGATGAATTTGATTTATTAGTACTATCCTTACTTATAGAGTTATCTGGATTATTATCATTATTTGCACTATCAGATATTGGATTAGGATGATTGTTTTTAGATTCTTTAATATCTGTATCTAAAATATCCCTAACTATATCTACTGAAACTGAAACATAATCATCCTTATTATAATCTCCACTTTTTAATTTTACAATTAATGATGAAGTTAAATTTATAGGATTATCTGATTCTAAAATCAATTTATAAGCTTCTGGAGATAAATTAAAACCTTTTTTTGCAAATTTAAGTAAAATATCTGAAGACATAATGAACCATCAATAAATTTATGTAGGTATATTTTTATATTACTTTTATAATATATATTTACTAATTAATTATGAATTTTAATAAATTCTTAAAAATTATTAATCTTATTAATCTTTAAGTATTTTATTTTATAAAATGAAGTGATAAAATGAATAAAGCCCTTAAAGGAATCCTTATCATTATTTTATTTATAAGTTTTTTTGAAGCAGGATTAGTAAGTTCTTATACTATAGTAACTTCCCAAGCTCCAGATGTAAAAGGTTTAATAGATTTACAAATGGAAACCATTGGTAGTATTTTTTCTCAAGAAAATATTAATAGTGTTGTAATTAAAGAACCTAGCTATATTAATATTACAAATAAAGAAGACTTTACACAACAACTGCAAAATCAGTCTGGAGTAGATGGAGTCGATTATAATAATTTTACGATATGTACTTATGATTCAACTGATAATGACCAAATTAAGATAAATATCACTGCTTATGGATATTCAGCACCAACCTCAAATTCTAATAGTTTAGTGATTAGTGGAACTCCTGATTATAAAATTATCGCTATAGGATCAGCTAATAATACTTATGATGGTTATAAAGCTAATTTGGATTCTATAACCATAGTTTCTATCTTAAAAATATATAATCCTAATTCAGTTGATGTTGGAAATAGTCAAAATAATAATACTACAGAAGTTAGATATTAAATTATAAATATTTTATTTTTTTAAAAGGACATTTGTATTTTAAATACATAATAAACCCTAAAAAATCTAAACAATAAATTTTATTTATAATTTCTTTTTTTTAAAAAAAAATATTGGATATTTAAAAGATAATTTAAAATACAGATTTTAGATATGAATTATAAAAAGGCTTTATAACTAATTTAAAATTTATTTAAAAAAAAACATCATTAAACTTCAATTAAATAATTATGTTGATAATATGATAAATATTATAGGAATTGGGCAAAATAGAGAAAACATGACATTAGGAGCATTAAATGCATTAAAAGAATCTGATGTGATTGTAGGTTATGAAAAATACATAGACTCTATATCTGATATTGTTGAAGGAAAAGAAATTATTAAAAAAGGTATGGGGGATGAAGTTAAAAGAGTAGAAATGGCTATTGAAAAAAATTTTGAAGGTAAAACTGTGTCAATAGTATCATCAGGAGACCCTGGTGTATTTGGAATGGCAAACGTCTTTTTCCCACTTATAAGTAAATATGATAATATTGATGTTAAAGTTTACCCAGGAGTATCTGCTTTAAATTATTCTGCTTCCCTTCTAGGTGCACCATTACATGATTTTGCAGCAATTAGTTTAAGTGACCTTTTAACCCCACTAGCAGAAATTGAAAATAAACTACATCATGCATTACTATCAAATCTTATTATAGCGATTTATAATCCAATTAGTAAATCAAGAAAAGAACCATTTAGACTCTTTAAAAAATTAGTATTAGAGATTCGTGGGGAAGATACATTAATAGGTATAGTGAATAGTGAAACATATCCATCTAAAGTTAAAGTTGTAAAAATTCAGGATTTAGATGAGGATAAAATTAATATGTCTACAACCTTAATTGTTGGAAATAAAATGACCTATAATGAAGGTTCTTATATGATTACACCAAGAGGTTATGTAATTAAATATCAATTACATCCAATGACTATAGATTTCTACCAGAAATTTATAAATGGAGAAACACCCACAGGGCCAAATACAGAATGTGAATTTTATCCATGTCATGAGGAAGGCCAATACTGTGACTTCTGTTATTGTCCGTTTTATCCATGTGGAGACTCTTCAACTGGAGGTAAGTGGATAAAAAATAAGAATATTTGGAATTGTAAAGACTGTATGTGGATACATAAAAAAGAAAACATTGACTGTGTAAAACCTCATATAGCCGATATGATTAAAGAACCTAAAGATCTTGTAAAAAATAAAAAAGAACTTCTAAAATTACGTAGAGCTTGTATATTAAAAGATCCGAAACATTATTAAGTATTATAATAATAACTACTCTTTATTATTTTAATTATTTTAAAAACTATATTTTTGCATATTAGTTATAATAAGAATTATTAAATAAATTTAACAACAAACTTTTCAAATTAATTAAAGAAAAAATTGAAAACTTTTTAAAATAACGAATAATGACTCTACTTGAGATAAATATAAAATACAAGAAAACAAATTAAAAAAAAAACATTTATTTAAATGTGATTATAAAATCATTAACATATCACAATGATTAACTTAAAAGCTATAAATATTATCTAAAAACTGAAAAATAAAACCTTCAAATATATAATTTTAAATTATTTTTTTGTTACAAATTTTAGAAATGAAAAAAGTAAAAAAAAAAGGAGTCTGTAAAATTTTATAGGCCTGCATTAAATATTAATTTTTAAAATTTAATTTTTATTTACTTAAAAAAGTTACTAATTTTTCTTTGATTAAAATATAATAGACTAAAAATAGTAAAATATTTAAATAAGTGAGGACAAATTATATTATATGAAAAAGCA
>OMVX01000019.1 GCA_900314605.1 uncultured Methanobrevibacter sp.
TCGTGATGGTCAACTTAAGGTTCGTGGTAATCGTGTGGAGTTGGGTGAGGTTGAATCCGTTATAAGAAGTATGGATGTTGTTGAGGATGTAAATGTTCAAATTGTTGAAAGTGATTCAAATAATGAATTAGTGGCATATGTGGTTTCTAATAAGAGGGGTAATAATAGTGTTGCTGAAGATATTAAAACTTATGTTTTAGAGCATAAACCTGATTATATGGTTCCTTCTTATGTTGTAGAGTTGGATGCCATCCCTTTGAATGTTAATGGTAAGGTTGATAAGGGAGCTTTGCCAGAGGTTGATTTTGATCTTTTACATGTAGAGTATGTGGCTCCTAGTAATGAGACTGAAAAATTAATTGTCGCTGCTTTTGAAAATGTTTTTAATCTGGATAATATTGGTGTTTATGATGATTTTGTTCGTCTTGGTGGGGATTCTTTGGCAGCAATTAAGATTTTGTCATTATTGGATATGGATTTAAGTATTAGATCTATTTTGAATCTTAGGACCCCTTATAAAATAGCACAAAGTCTTATTAAAGATTATCAATATGGTTTTAATTTAGTTAAAGAAGGTAATGAAAAAGTAAACATGTTTTTAATTCCTCCTCAAGGGGGTTTATCTTTTGTATTTAATGATTTGATTAATTCAATTGATTTTAATGGTAATATTTATAATATTGATGATTTTAAGTATGATTTATCTGTTGATGAGATTAAAGATATTGATGATAATAATATTACATTGGATTATTATTATAATGCTATTAAGGATTTGTTCCAAGATGGAGATATTATTGTTGGATATTCTTTAGGCTGTATTTATGCATCTTTAATTACCGAAAAATTAGAGAAATTTAAAGAGGTTAAAGAGTGTATACTTATAGATGGGCCTTTGAATTTTTCTAATAATGACTTAGTTCTAAGGGAAGAAATTTGTGAAGAAGTTGAGGAACATTTAAATTATTTTAGTAAAAGTAATTTAAGCTTAACAATGGATAAGGATTATGTTTCTAAGTCTAAAGAAAAAATTATTGAAATAGCGAGGGTTAATTCTCTTCGAGATTTCCATGTTCCGAAAATTAATTCTCATATTACCTTTTTATCTACGTCTAGTAGGGTGGAGAATGATTTGAAGAAAATTTCTTATAATTATGACTTTATTTTCATTGATTCTACCCATAAAGATATTATTTCTAAGGATGTAGTTAAAATTTCTAAATATTTTTAACATCTTCAGGTTTTAACATTAATCGATTGATTTAATATTTAGTCAAAAATATAGAGTATGTCCTTATTTTCTATCTATTTTACATACTCCACATTCAATATTTAATTTTCCTTTCCTACATTTAGGGCATTTCATATCATTATATACAGCATATATCTTCTCACCACATACTGGACAATATTCCTCTTCTTTTTTAACTTTCATATAAGAGCTTACACTTGGTTTATTTTCTCCATTATTATTTTTCCCTTCTTCAATGGTGATAATATTGGTTTTTCTCTTTGATAGTTCATTTATTTTATTTATTATTTCTTCATTACTTAGATTTTTTTTATTAGTATTTTTATAAACTGTATAAGTTCGAATATATTCATTACATTGAGGACAATATTTTTCATGGGCAGAACCATATAATGGTGATTTAGAAAGGTTTCTAAGAGTTAATGCAAGTTTAAGTGTAACTTCAAGCTCTGTTAAATTATCATTAAAATAAAAAATCTCTGCTTTATTTGTGTATTTATATCCACATTCTTTACAGATATAAGTATCTACAACTACCATTTAATCACTTTCATATTTTGTTAAATCATCCATTCCTGCTTTTTTAAATCCTCTTTTACGTCTCATACATGATTCACATATGCCACAGTGAATGTCTCTACCTTCATAACATGAATATGTTAAGTCCATTGGACAATTGTTTTTTGCACCTAACTTTACAATTTCATCCTTATTTAAATTAATAAGTGGTGCAACAATTTCAATCTCATCAGGGGAACCTGTTTTTATAAGTTCATTATACCTGTTTAAAAATTCTTTTGAGTTATCAGGAAATGTATTTGCTTCTTCTAAATCCCATCCTACAATAATTTTACTTGCTCCAATACTTTCTGCAAAGGAACATCCTATAGCAGTAAAGACAAGATTTCGTCCAGGAACCCAAACTGCATTTGCACTTTCTTTTGATTGAGTATAATCATCTAAATCATTTTCTGTAGGGGTAGGGATTTTGTTTGAACTATTCAGTGCTGAATTACTAATCTCATCTAACCATTTTAAGTCAATTATTCTGTGTGGAATATTATAATATTTACATAATTCTTTTGATGCTGTTATCTCTCTTTTTATTGCTTTTTGACCATAATCAAATGTAATTGCATAAATATCATAGTTTTTAACATAGCAAGACATAGCAACTCCACTGTCTAGACCTCCAGATAATATTGCAACAGCTTTATTTTTCATTATATCACATTATTTGGTTTTGTTCTCTAAAAGATAGTCTCTAATTATAATATTACATAATTCATCTACTTCATTAATACTTAAACCAGTATTATTTGCTATATATTTTTTATCTTCATATTCTGCTCTTTTAGAAATAAGTTTATTATTATAATATCCTATTTTAAAGGTTACTTCAAACTTTTTATCTTCAATCATCAGAGGTAATTTTACAAATTCTCTTTTAGCAGTTCCTCTATGGATTTTAGGTGAAATCCTAATGCCTAATGTTTGTGTATGCTTAAATAATATTTCAATTAAATCTTCAACATATTCATTTTTACAGATTACCTGTATTAACTGTCCAGGTCTGTTTTTCTTCATAAATATTGGAATCATTATAACATCTCTTGCACCTGCATCAAGTAATATATCATAAAGATAACCTAATTCTTCTCCACTTAGATGATCTATATTTGTTTCAAGTACATTTACACTAGTTTTAGCATTATTTATTTTGTTCTGACTTTTAGTTTTTAAAATCCGTAAAACATTAGGATGGTTAAAATCTTTACTACCTGCTCCATAACCTGTATTTATAATTTCTACACTGTCTATAAAATCCAAATACTTAGTGCATAATACTTTATATAGAGCTGTTCCTGTAGGGGTTGCAAGTTCAGAGTCTACTGGTCCTCCTTTAAATTTCAAACCTTTTAATATTTCAAGAGTTGCAGGTGCAGGTATACTTACAATACCATGGGATGTTTCAACTCTTCCTCCTCCTACAGATATTGGTAGTCCAATAATTTCTTCATCAAGTCCATCAAGTAAATATAATCCATAAATTGTTCCAATCACATCACAAACAGCATCTGCAGCACCTACTTCATGAAAATGAATTTCTTGAATACTTTTGCCATGAACTTTAGATTCTGCATTTGCGATTTCTTTAAATACTTCCTTAGATTTTTCTATAACTTCAACTGGTAAAATATTTTTTAAATTATCTATTTTTTCAACTAATGTACAATATTCTATTGCATGATTATTCGGATTTTCTTTATCTAGAACTTCAATATTAGAATAATATGAGCTAATTCCATTTTTACTAACTTTTTCTATAGTTGTTTTTACTCCACCAAAGTCTTTGGATATTTTTTCAGTAATTTCAATAATTCTTTCTTTATCTGCACCTAAATCAACTAGTGCACCTATAAACATATTACCAGAAATACCTGAATTCTGTGGATCTATTATTATTGTCATAAATATTACCTGTATTACTACTCTTGAATTAATAAGCTTGCATTATATATATTTCATTTTTTCTTTAAATTTTAGAATTTAGATTAATCTTTATGATTTTTTTATCTCTAAGATGTTTTTTTAATTAATCCTTTTTCTCAATTAATTTATAAATTATAATACTATATTTATTATTATAATCTTATTGATTATATTTTTTAATTAAATTTTTATTTTTTCGGTGATTAGATGAAAGTAGATAATCATAATAAATTATCAAATGATAATGTTCAAATTTCTTATAATAAGAGAGGTATTAATTTTTATAATCCTAATTACTTTTTAGTATTTTCAGATTCCAATATTAGTGATGGGATTGATATTGTTGAAAATATTTTGGTCCTTCAAAATAAAGCTATTAACCTTGAAAATACTGATGATCTTTTTAAAAGTATTGAAGATTTTATGGCGAATAATCAATTAAATGGTAGTTATATTTTTCACAATTTAGAGAATGTAGAATATTTCATAAACACCTATGATGATATTTCAGTTATTACAGTATTAAGCAGTGATGTTGTAATAGAAGATTACCATAATAATCTTAAAGTATTAAATTCTCCAAAAGGATTTGAAAATGCTGAAATAGATTTTGGTCAGATTGTTATCATCAATAAAGCATTATCTCCAAAAGTTTTAATTAGACTGCACTCTGAGGCAAATAAAGAAAGAGTAAGATTTTTCGAATCATTAAATTTACCTTACCATATTGATAATATTATTGGCAACAATGACTTTTTAGCATTAGCCGGTAATATAAACGATGATAATATTAGTCCTGAAGAAGTAGAATTTGGTGTAGATATTAATCAAATGGATTATGATGAAGATTATGATTATGATGAACTAGCAGTTAGACTAACAGATGCAGTATCAATTGCATTAGAATGTGCATACGAAAAATCAGAATTAAGTGTAGGTATACTTGATTACTTTGTATCACTAGGAATACAGATTTCAGATTTAATAGATACAGCATTAGAACTTATGGACTGTGAGAAAACCGATAAAATAAAAGAAACTTTAGAGTTAGAGCTTTATAATATTTTACATGATGAAAATGTAGTTTCTCTTTTAATATCTGCTTTTAGAATGGAATTTGATATTTCAAATGGAAATATTCGTGAGATAAATAATACCAATAGTATATGCACTCCACAAGTTTTAGGTCTTACAATTGCAAATCAGATAGGTGGAAGTAAAGCAGTAGTTAATTTTAACGCTTATGATTATTTAAAACCAGGTATTATAAGGCCACTTGGTCCAGTCTATTCAGATGCATTTGCAGGATTAATTGCTGGTCTTGTAACTAAGGTTTTCAATTAATATTAAATATCTAATTTTGTTATATATTTTTAAATATAAACATTTCAAAGATAGATATTTTAATTATTAATATTCTAAATTATTATTCTTAATTAATTATTATTACTCTTAATTATTAATATTCTATTTGTAAATATTCTAAATATAAATAAGTTTTTATACATTATTAAATAATCATTAAAATTTTATCTATAAATACCTTTTTTTTAGAAAATATATTTCTTTTATTATAATTTAACAGTTATTAATATTATTAATCCATTAAAATATTTTTTTTATAAAATATTTTACACTTGAAATTTATGTCTTGTATTATCACAAAAATTTTATAAAAAATTGTAGAAGATTAATATATAGATTTTAAGTATAAGAATATTAATTACATATATTAATTCTATAGAATAGTCAATAATAATATTGTATATTAATAAATTTGAAATTCAATATTAATAATTTGATATTAGGTAACTGTTTAATTTTTATTTTTATATTTTAAGGTGTAAACATGACAGATAATAATGATAAGGATTTAAGTAAAAATAAGGATGAATATTATGATGATGAAGGTGTAAATTCCTCATTTACCCGTTCACTTCTTGGTCTTGTAACATTTTCAACAATTATTCCATTAGGTGTTTACACTTCAATAGAATCTGTTGTTAGTTTAACATGGTTATGGCCTTTACTTGACGTAATTTTAGGTCTTTTTTCGGTAGCTATTTCATATTGTCTTTTAAATTATTTTCACCTTCCATCTATTCTTATTGCAGTTATAGTTTATGGATTTCTTATTATTATTACTGGTTATAACCATGTAGATGGACTTCTTGATTTTGCTGATGGTGTTATGGTTCATGGGGATGTGAAAAGAAAAATTGAGGTTATGAGAGATCCTATTATTGGAACTTCTGCAATTTCAACAATGATGATTATAGCATTTCTAACAATTGTATCTATAAGTGCAGTTATTGATAAAAATATATTATGGGCTATTTTAGTTGCTGTGATGTCTTCTAAACTTTCTCTTCTTACAACATGTATTTGTTCTAAACCTTCAGCTGATGGTATAGGAAAGTATTTTGTTGAAAGTATGGATATTCCTAAATTTGTTGCATCACTTTTAATTTGTGGCATATTTGGATATAGTTTACTTGGATTTTTAGGAATATTAGGTGTAATTGGAGGAGTATTTTCAGGTTCTTTAATTGCAATTATTGCTCATAGAAACTTTAAAGTTGCAACAGGGGATGTTCTTGGAGCATCAGTAGAAATAGGTCGTGCAATCAGTTTATTATTTTTAGTATTAGCTATTTATTTCTAATTTTTATATTCTTTTATTCTATTATATTTAATTATTTATTTTATTTTTATAGTTTATTTTAGCCAATTTTAGTTAACTCTATTGGATTATAATTTTTTAAATCAATAAATAATAATTTTACTTGTCTTTTTCAATTAATTCTTTTTGATATGTTTTTAAATTCATTTACACTTATTTTATCATTACAAACTATTTTTTGATGTTTGATTTTATAGGGTTTATCAGTTTTACCTTCTTCTAGGTCTTTTAAATATTTTAGGAAATTATTCTCTTCATCAATTATATTGATAATATCTTCTCGACTGTCAGGATAATCTAATTTTAAAAAGGGTATTTTTTTCTTTCTAATTTCTGATTCTATAATTCTTTGAGTATTTATACATGAGGAACTTCCAAATAATATTAGTTCATTTAAAGTATTGTACATATGCTTAGAACTGTTTCCTGTAAGCATTATTATAGCATCGGCTTCATCTATAATAGGTCCTATTTTAGACATTCTTCCAAGAACTCCGGATGGTGATTCATATCCACAATATTTGATTCCTTTATAGGGGTTTATTCCTTCTATACTATGACTTTTACTAGAGCTTTTGTTTACATCATTTCTATATTCTTCAATAATATCTTTATTTTTTTCCTCTTTATACATTTGGTCAAATAATGATAGAAGTTGGTGTTTTGATTTATTTACAGGATTTAATATTATCATTGCACTGTCAGGGATTATTGCTACTTTCATATTAACACTTATATTATAATATTTTCAATTTAATTAAAAAAATTAATAATTAAGGGGATATTGCATTTTTCATTTTTTTAACATAATCTTTTATAGGTTCTGCAGCATTTTCTCCATGTTCTCCAATAATATTAACAATTGCACTTCCAACAATAACTCCATCTGCTATTTTTGAAATCTTTTCTGCTTGTTTAGGTGTATTAATTCCAAATCCAACAGCTGTAGGTATGTTTGTTACTTCTTTTATATCTTTAATAATTGATTTTAAATCAGTTTTTATCTCAGATCTCATTCCTGTTACTCCCATAGAGGATACAACATATATAAAACCACTAGCATCTTTTGCAATCATTTTAATACGTTCGCTAGATGTAGGTGCAATTAAACTAATTATATCAACATCATATTTATTTGCTGTTTCTAATATTTCGTCCTTCTCATCATAAGGTAAATCTGGGGAGATAATTCCATTAATATTCAGTTGTTTACATTTTTTAAAGAATTTATCATAGCCGTAGTAGAATACAGGATTAATATAAGTTAATAATACTAGGGGAATATTGCTTTTTTCTCTGATTTTTTCAATTGCTTTAAATATATCATCAGTATTTGTATTATTTTTTAGTGCTCTTTGATTCGCCTTTTGAATAACAGGACCTTCTGCTACAGGATCTGAAAATGGAATACCTATTTCAATTAAATCACATCCTCCTTCTTCCATTGCTAATACATATTCTATAGTTTTTTCAATTGTAGGATCTCCTCCAGTTAAAAATCCAATGAAAGCTTTCCCATTTGTAAATGCATCTTTAATTTTAATATTGTTCATTTTATCACACTCATTACTCATATAATTCGATTCCTTTATAACGTGCAATAGCTGCTACATCTTTATCTCCACGACCTGAAAGGGTAATAACAATAATATCCTCTTTATCCATGTCTCCTGCAATTTTCATTCCATGAGCTAGTGCATGGGATGATTCAATTGCTGGAATAATTCCTTCCATATGTGATAAATATTCAAATGCCTTAACTGCTTCATCATCTGTTGCAGAAACATATTTTGCTCTTTTAATATCATGTAAATATGAATGTTCCGGTCCGATACCAGGATAATCTAAACCTGCAGATATTGAATAAACAGGTGAAATCTGACCATAATTTCCCTGACAGAAATAGGATTTCATTCCATGAAAAATACCAATTTCTCCTTTAGCAATTGTTGCAGCATGATAATCAGTATCAAGTCCTTTTCCTGCTGCTTCGACACCAATAAGTTCTACTTCACTATCTTCTATAAAATTATAAAATGAGCCCATTGCATTACTTCCACCACCAACACATGCAATTATTGTATTAGGTAATTTCCCTTCAAGTTTTAATATTTGTTCTTTTATTTCATGGCCAATTACAGATTGAAAATCAC
The DNA here is from genome assembly GCA_900314605.1 of uncultured Methanobrevibacter sp. Classification (GTDB taxonomy): domain Archaea; phylum Methanobacteriota; class Methanobacteria; order Methanobacteriales; family Methanobacteriaceae; genus Methanarmilla. The sequence continues at coordinate 8,582 of OMVX01000019.1, forward strand.
GAACTATTGTTGGAAATGGATGAGGTCCCATTGTTGAACCAATAACATAATGAGTATCTTCAACTCGTGAAATCCATTCTCTAAATGCATCATTTACGGCATCTTTTAATACTTTTGTTCCAGTTTTTACAGTATGAACTTTAGCTCCTAATAATTCCATTCGAAATACATTAAGACTTTGTCTTTTTGTATCTTCTTCACCCATAAAAATTTCACATTCCATATTAAGAAGTGCTGCAGCTGTAGCTGTTGCAACACCATGTTGACCAGCACCTGTTTCTGCTATTACTCTTGTTTTGCCCATTTTTTTTGCTAGTAAACATTGGCCTAATACATTATTAATTTTATGTGCTCCAGTATGGTTTAAATCCTCACGTTTTAAATAGATTTTTGCTCCACCAAGGTCTTCTGTTATTCTTTTTCCATAGTATAATAATGAGGGTCTTCCAGCATATTCATTTAAAAGTTTATTAAGTTCATTGTTAAACTTTTTATCATTTTTAAAATAATTATATTCTTTTTCTAAATTTAATAATTCATTTATCAATGTTTCAGAGATATATTGGCCTCCGTGAATTCCAAATCTCCCTTTACTCATACTATTCACCTTTTATTATAATTTATAATCTTAAGAAATATTATTGTTTAACGATTTCAACAATTTCTTTTATTTTTTCTTCGTCTTTAAGTTTATTTTTTTCTACACCACTACTTATATCAATAGCATATGGATTAAATTCATCTATTGCTAATTTAATATTATTACTATTTAATCCTCCTGCTAGGAAAAATGGTTTTTGAATTATATTATTTTTATTCACAAGATTCCAATTAAAACATTTACCTGAACCTTTTCCACTATCCAATAGGAGATAATCGGATAGGGAATTATTTAACTTTAATATTTTTTCATTAATATTATTAGTATCATCAGTTTTAATTTCAATAGAATTTATTATTGGTATGTGTTTATTTATTTTTTCATGGGCTTTGTCTTTTAATTTTTTAATATATTCTTCATCTTCCTTTCCATGTAATTGAGCTATTTTTATAATATTTTCACTAAATAAATCTAAAATAAAATCTATATCTTCATCTACAAAAACTCCTACTGGACATATATTCTCATTTAAAAGTTTTGATAATTTTTCTGCTTTTTTAGCGGATATTTGTCTGGGACTTTTTGCAAATACTAATCCTCCATAATCTATATTGTATTTATTTATGATTTCAATATCTTCTGCTCTTTTAAGTCCACATATTTTTATTTTTACCATAAAATCAACCTAAGCTCCATCTAAATATTTTATCATACCTTTTTTATCCTTACTTTTCATTAATAATTCTCCTATTAACACTCCATCAACATTATTTTCTTTTAAAAGGTCAATATCTTCTTTTGTTTTTACTCCGCTTTCAGAAATGAATATGATTTCAGGAGGTACTTTTTTCCTTAATTTTATAACATTATTAAAATCTACTTTAAATGTTTTTAAATCCCTATTGTTTATTCCGATTATTTTAGCTTTAGCATCTAAAGCTTTTTCAATTTCTTTTTGATTATGTGCTTCTACAAGTGCAGACATTCCAAGAGAATAACTTAGTTTTATGAATTTTTTAAGACTTTCTTTATCTAACATTGAACTTATAAGTAGTACAGCATCTGCACCAATAAGTTTTGCTTCATAAATCATATATTCATCTATAATAAAGTCTTTTCTTAATATTGGTATACTGGTGTTTTGACTTACAGAACTTAAATATTCGTTTGACCCTTTAAAAAAATATGGTTCTGTAAGTATTGAAATAGCAGATGCACCACCTTCTTCATATTCTTTTGATATTTTAAGAGGATTAAAATCTTCATCTTCTATAATAAGTCCTTTTGAAGGGGAGGCTTTTTTTATTTCACAAATATATGACATTTTTTCTTTTTTTAGTGCTTTTTCAAATTTAAATTCATTATCATAATCAAGTGAATATAATTTTTCCTTAATTTTCTCTAATGGCATCTCTTCTTTTAGCATTTCAACCCTATTTTCTGTCTTTTTTGCAATAGTATCCAAAATCATATTTTTACCTACTAATTATTAGATAATCTTATAAAATCTTCTAATTGTTTTAAAGCTTTACCATTATCTATTACATCAGCTGCTAAATCTATTCCATCACTGATACTTTCTACTTTTCCTCTTAAATATAAAGCAGCTCCAGAATTAAGTAAGACTACATCTCTTTTTGGACCTTTTTCACCTTTTAAAATATTTCGTGTAATTTTTGCATTACATTTACAATCTCCACCACGAAGTTCATTGTGTGCTGCTCTTTTTAGTCCAAAATCTTCAGGTTTTATTTCATATTTAAATATTTCCTCATTTTGTACTTCACATACTGTTGTAGGCTCAGATATAGATATTTCATCTAAATGGTCTTGACCATAAACAACCATAGACCTAATACCCATTTTTTTTAAAACATTTCCTAATGGTTCAACAAGTTTTTCACTATAAACACCCATTAGCTCATAATCTGCAAAAGCAGGATTTGCCATAGGGCCTAAAATATTAAAAAGTGTTTTTATCCCTAGTTCTTTACGTACGGGGGCAACATATTTCATTGCAGTATGATATTTTTGAGCAAAAAGAAAGGTTAAATTTATTTCTTCTAAAAGTTTCATACTTTTTTCTACTTCTAAATTTATATTCACTCCCAATGCTTCTAAAACATCTGCAGATCCACAATTACTTGAGGCTGAACGATTTCCATGTTTTGTTACTGCAACACCTGCAGAAGATATAACGATTGCAGAAGTTGTAGAAATATTAAATGAATTTGAACCATCTCCACCAGTACCTACAATTTCGAGAGTAGGTATAGAATGATTCAATCTAGTTGCATTATTTTGCATTGAAACTGCAGAACCAGTTATCTCATTTATTGTTTCTCCTTTAATAGTAAGTCCAGTTAAATATGAACTTATTTGAACATTAGTAGCTTTACCATTCATAATTTCGTCCATGGTTCCTTTAGCCATATTAAAGGTTAAATCTTCATTATTTGATAGTTTAACTATTGCTTCTTCAATATAAGTCATTTTTACACCTAAAAAAATAATTTAATTTTCTTTTATCTTTAAAAAGTTTTCAATAATTATTAATCCATCAGGGGTTAAAACAGATTCAGGATGGAATTGTAGTCCATAAATATTTGAATTTTTATATTTAACAGCCATTATCTCTCCATCTTCTGTTTTTGAAAGTATATTTAAAGCTTTACTTAATGTATTTGTATCTACAGCAAGGGAATGATAACGAGCAACTTTAATTTTACATTTAATATTTTTAAAAATCTTATCCTCACTATATTCAATTTGGGATGTTTTGCCATGCATCAATTTTTTTGCTTTAATTATACTGGAACCAAATACTTCACATATTGCCTGATGACCTAAACATACACCTAAAATAGGAATATTCTTATTAGCATAATAAGTTACAATATCTTCACATACTCCAGCATCTTTAGGTTTTCCAGGACCTGGTGATAAAATTATATATTCTGGATTTAATTCTATTATCTCTTTCAGAGTCATTTCATCATTTCGAATAACCTTAATCTCATTATAGATTTTTTCTAAATCTTCTTTATTTTTTAAATCATAATTGTTTATATTAGCCAATCCTTGTGCTATAAATTGATATAAGTTATAAACAAAACTGTCATAATTATCTACTAAAAGAATCATAATTTCACCTAATATTTAGTTTATACCTTTATCAGCTATTTTTAAAGCATTTATAACAGCCTGTGCTTTGTTTAAACATTCGTTGTATTCATTTTCACCAATACTATCTGCTACAATCCCTGCACCCGATCTGATAAATACCTTATTATTTCTTGCATATGCTACTCGAATAGTTATACAAGTGTCTAAATTACCGGTTAAATCAATATAACCAATTGCTCCTCCATAAATTCCTCTTTTATTATTTTCTAATTCATTAATAATTGAACATGCTCTTATTTTTGGTGCTCCAGATAATGTTCCAGCAGGTAGAATAGAATCAATTGCAGATAAATAATCATATTCTTCTCTTATTTTAGCCTCTATAGTTGATCCTATATGCATAACATGGGAGAATCTTACAATATCCATGTACTTACTTAATTTAACAGAACCAATTTCACTTATTTTGCCAATATCATTTCTTCCTAAATCAACAAGCATATTATGTTCTGCTAGTTCTTTTTCATCAGATAATAATTCTTTCTCAAGGGATAAATCTTCATTATATGTTTTTCCTCTTGGACGAGTTCCTGCAAGTGGAAATGTGTAAATTGTATTGTCCACTAATTTTACAAGTGTCTCAGGAGAAGCACCTGCAATTTCAATATTATCACTTGAAAAATAGAACATGTATGGTGAAGGATTAGTTGTTCTAAGAACCCTATATACATCAAATAGACTACCTTCAATATTAGCTTCAATTAAATTTGATAATACAACTTGGAAAATATCTCCTTCATAAATATAATCTTTGGCCTTTTCAACAAGATTATAATATTCTTCTTTTGAAAACAAATATTTAAAATCAGATTTTAGTTTAAATTTAAAATCAATTTTTTTATTTAATTCTTTATTTTCTTTAATTTCATTTTTTTCAAATATTTCTAAATTTTTTTTATTTGTAATATTTTCTTTACTAATTTCATTTACTAAATCTAGAAGATGGTCATTTTTAATTATTTTTACTATATTCTTTATTTGTTTAGTTGATTTTTCATATTCTTTTAATAAATCCTCTTTTACTTCCATATTGACAATAATTATGATTTTTTGTTTAAAGTTATCAAAAACAATAACTTTATCAAAGAGCATTAAATCAACATCTTTAAAAGAGTCATCATTTTTTCCATCTAAAACAAGGGATTTTTCTGAATATTTTATATAATCATAGGCAAAATAACCTACTAACCCTCCTGAAAATGGAGGTAAATCTTTAAGTTTAGGACTTTTATTTTCTTTTATAATTTTTCTGATATATTTGCTAGGTTCATCTGTAATAATATTATATGAACCTTCTTTCTCTGTAAAACTACTTTTTCCTTTAATGCTTAAATTATTGTCTTGACAACTTAACTCAAGTATAGGATTAAATCCTATAAAACTGTATCTACCCCAATTTTTAGAATCTTCAACACTTTCAAGTATATAACAATGGTCACTTAATATTTTAATTTTTCTTAATACTTCTATCGGAGTCTTAGTATCTGAATATATTTCATAGCAAATAGGGATTCTTTTATAATTATCCTCTTTAACTATTTCTTTTACTTCCTCAATCTTAGGGTAAAACATTTTATAACCTCTATTTTTTAAATATAGTTATTTTTTTAATTTTCTATATTTTTTTTTAAACATCATCTGGATAATATTTTAATAAATATTTTTTTAATGTACTATTTAAAACTTTGTTGTATCTTTTTGTACATTAAAGAATATTTTTACATTCTCATTTTAAATAATCATTAAAGTTTTAATTAAAAACTTTTAAACAGTTTAAAAAATAAATAATAATAAAAGTATTAGTTTTTTTAAAATTTAGGAAATAATAATTTTTCAAATATTTATAAAAAATCATAAACATTTCAAATATTATTATTTATTTAACATATTTTTTTTAAAAAACTTATACAATCATATAAAATGCTTAAAATTAGTTTATTTTATCAAAAAATTACATATATAATATTTATTTATTAAGAGTGATTATTAATGAGAATTCATGTTTTAAGATTAGATCATAGGATAGGAAGAGATACACGTATAACTACACATGTATGTCTAACAGCAAGAGCCTTTGGTGCTGATAAAGTTTGGTTAAGTGGTGAAGAGGATACACACTTAATGGATAATGTTAAAGATATTGTAAGTCGTTGGGGTGGAGAATTTAATCTAGAGTATGTTCATGATTATTTGGCTCTTATTAAAAACTGGCAGAATGTTGGTGGAAAAATAGTTCATTTAACCATGTATGGAGAACAGGCACATAAAATAATTGATGAAGTTCGTGATATTGATAATGATTTATTGATTATTGTTGGAGGTAGTAAAGTACCTTCCAAAATTTATAAAAATGCTACATGGAATGTTTCTGTTACAACCCAACCTCACTCTGAAGTTGCAGCCCTTGCAGTCTTTCAACATTTACTTCTAGATGGGGCAGAATTTGACCTTGAATTTGAAGATCCGGTATTTGAGGTTATTCCAACGCTACATGGAAAAAATGTTAATGTTCATGAAGAAAATAAATTTTAATTTTTTATTTATTTCAAAACTTTTTTATTTTATATTTTTTTATTAAATCCTTAAACTATTTTTTTTTAATTTTTATTTAAGTACCAATTCTCTATTTCTTTTTTTAATTTTTATTTTTATTTTATAATTGTTTTTTTTTTAAATTTGATGTTTAATTCCTTATTATAATAATTTTATTTCTTAAATTATCTATTAATTCATATATTTATTTAATCTTTTAACTGCAGATAATTTTTCATTATCATCAAGTTTAGCCTGATATAATGATTCTTTAATAGTTTCAATAGAATGATCATAGGTTTCTTTATCAACAGGATAGGGAAAACCATCTTTTCCTCCATGAGCAAAACTATATTTTACCGGATCTTTCCAGCTTGCCTTTTGTCCATATATAATATCACTAATCAGTGCTAGTGCTCGTATTTTTTTAGGCCCTATACCTCTTAACATAATCAAATCTTCATACTTTTCAGGCTGTATTTCATAGGCATTCTTTAACACTTCAAATTCTCTATTGCTCATATCCATTTCATATATTGGATGATGTGCTGGCATAGTAAATGATTCTTGATATTTTATATTAGTAAAATCATTATCCTCTCTTTTATAAAAATCCATTAAACTTGTCTGATTAGGATCTTTAGCTCTAAAATATTTACGTAAATGTTCAGGATTATCATTAATTAAATCAAGACTAATTTTTTGTACTTCAATACTTTCTTTTGATACCATATTTAAGGTATTTTGTTCTTTTTTATCACAGCTTATTGCTGTATGAGGTTCTTTTATAAATTCATCAAACTCATCACTCATCCAATGATATCGTCTTGCATATTTCTCATCTAAATTCATACCTTGTTGAACTACAGCCCATTTTCCTTTTTCTGTTAAAAAGAAATTATGTTGATATAATGTGTAGGTATCTTGAATACAGGAATTATCTATTTTTGCAGTTAACCTAGAACTTTTAATTAAATTTTCGATTTGTTTATCTTTAAAATTAAAGTATTCTCCTTTCTTTTCAAGTTGAGTAGGTGTTTTAAGAGAATTTTTACCTTTACCTCCAAGTACAACTATTCCATGGTCTTGTTCGTTTAATGCAGCTCTTAAAGCTCCACAGGTTGTAGTTGTTGTACCTGATGAATGCCAATCAAACCCTATTACACATGAAAAACTTTGAAACCAATAGGGATTTGATATTCGCTCTAAAAATTCCTTTTGTCCATATTCTTCAAGAATAACTTCACTAATGGCTTTTGATAATTTAACCATACGGGTCCATAACCATCTTGGTGCATGTCCTCCATGTATAGGTAAATTTGCCATTCCTTTTCTTTGCATATTTAAAAATTAGTTTTTTTATATTTAAATATAAAGTTAGTTTATGAAAAGTATTTTTTTGTTTTTTTGTTTTGTTATGTTTTGCTTTTGTTTTGTTAAAATTTTTGTTTTATCTATTCTTAAAAAATAAAACCATTTTCTTTTACAAAAAATTATTAATATTATATTAAAGATAATTTATTGTATAAAAAACATATTGTTTTTTTTAAAATTTTTTTTATTTTTATCTTAAATAAGATAGTATAACAAAATTAGGAGGCAAAAACATGGAATCTAATCAAATATCTGGAATATTAGCTATAATTTTAGGATTATTCTTTATTGTTTGTCCTTTAATTACTTCTGGAATTGTATCCATTCTTATTGGAGTAAGTTTACTATTCTTAGGTATTATATCAATACTAACTGAGTTTACAGCAGTAAATGCTATTTTTGGAGTTTTAGCCATTATATTTGGTTTATTATTCATATTCAATATTGATGCATTATCATTCATTTTAGGATTACAATTATATATAATAGGTATTTTACTTGTACTAATCGGTATTGTAGGAATATTCTCTGATAAAAATTTCTCAACAGTATCTTCAGTATTGATTATAATTTTAGGTATTATAGCATTTTTCCTTGGAGGATACTCATGGAATAATCCTGTTGTTGTTGCAATTATTATAGGTATATGTCTAGTCATCCAAGGTGTAAGATTATATGTTGCAGATTAAAATTTAAGCATTTTTTTTTTAATTGCTTTTATTTTTTTATATTTTCTTAAATTAAATCTTTTTTTCATTAAATCTTTTTTTTATTTAAACTATTTTTTTATTTAAACTTTTTAATCAATATTTTTAACTAAAACAAGAAAATAATTTTTAAAGTATACTAAGATTATTATATTTATTTTTTTTAAAAAAAAGAGGATAGTTAAGAAATTTTATATCTATAATTTCTAACTATTAAATGTTTAACTGTTTATTGTGTATTTATTTACTATGAATAAATGCATACCTTGAACAATTAAAGCTAATCCAATTAATATAGGTGCCATTATAGGGTCTAATATTGTTATGTAACCTATTAAGAATACTACAATTGAAAAGATCATGATTAATATTGCTACTATAACTGTTTCAAGTGTTCTTCTTTCAAATACTGCTAGGAATGCATAGAAAATCATTAATATAGCAATAATATAAAATTCAAATGCAACTAAAATAGGTAGTGCAAATATATTAACTGTAAGAATTATACCAAACAGTACTGATAAAATTCCAATAAAAATATATCCAGAACTAAGCTCTTCATTGAGTCCTGCAATTATTGAAACTATACCAAAGACTAATATACTTAAACCAAGTACTTGGGATGTAAATATACCACTAACTACTGGAAATATAATGAATATTAATCCTAAAATAATAGCTAAAATACCTAAAATTTTATTTTGAATAATATGAATTCCCTCCCTTTAAATATTTTCTAATATTATTATGTAAAAAGTATTATTTAAGTATATGAATAAGGTTTTTCAAATACTTATTCTCCTTAAAAAACTAATCTTCCAATACTTAAAAAAAGTAAATAATAGTTAGCTCTTATCTTTTTTATGTTTCCATATCTTTCAGCCGTAGTATGAGAACAAAAACAATTCCCATCAGTATAGCCATCACTATCATTACGAATCCCATGGTATCCTGGATAATAGTGTCTAAAATACCTCTTACAGTAATGTCTGTTTCAGTATTATTTATATTTTCCATTTGTTCAAACTGATTAAAGGCCTCTAGTTGGAATGTTTCATTTCCGGAATATTCTGGTGCATAGATATCAACTGCATGAGAAATACCTCCAAATACTCCAAGTATTAAAATTATACCAATAATTGCTGTACCCATAGATTCGCCTAATGATGTACCAGTAGAATTAATACCGGATGCATTATTTTGACTTTCCTTAGGAATATTGTTTAATGCAATATCCACACCTAATGCCATTATAAAACCAAATCCTGCTCCTAATAAAAACATTCCCGGAATAAATTCTAAAGGTGAAGTATTCAATCTAAACTGATAGCTTAAAATAAGACATCCTATAATTGACATTACACTTCCTATTTCCATGATTTTTTTATGTCCCTTATTTTCTGATAATTTAGGAGCTAACATTGAGAAAACTAGTAACCCTATAGTTAATGGAAGTGTAGTTAAACCAGTATCAAATGCATTTAACTTTAATACAGTTTGTAAATAGAGAGAAATTGCAAATAATCCTCCTCCCATTATTATATAACATAATACCATTAAAATAGTACCTACACGTAGGTTTGTATCTTTAAATAATTCAACATCAAGTAAAGGTACTTTACCTTTCCTTTTTCTTCCAATTTCAAAACGTCCAAATCCTATTAAAATAATTATACCTAAAATTATTATAATAATACTGGTAGTGATATCATAAGTGAGGGATAAAATACCTACAATTAACAAAACAAGACCTATTATTGAGATGATAGCCCCTACAATATCCAATTCACTTTTACTTTCTGTAGGTTCAAAATGAGGTATTTTATTTTGTAGTATTAAAATAATGACAACGATTATTAATTCACATGCAAATCCATATCTCCAACTAAAAAATGTTGTCATAATTCCTCCAAATAGTGGACCAATAGCCGCTGCAATTGCACCCATAACCCCAACGATTGCTAAAGCAATTGTACGTTTTTCACCAGAATATGTTCCACTTATTATTGAAAGGGTGGCAGGTAGCATTAATGCCCCAGCAACACCTTCAATTACTGCCCATCCTATAAATAATATTACAGCACTAGGACTTATAGAAGCAACCATTGTACCGATACCATAAAGTATAGCACCAATTAAAAACAGTTTCTTTTTACCAACTATGTCCTGAAGTTTGGCACTGAGCAACATGAATGCAGCAGTGATGAGTGTATAAAAGGCCATGATTGTTTGAACAGTACTCACATCAGTTTTCAAATCAATAACAAGTTGTGAAATACTCACATTCATGAATGTAGCATCTAATGCTATAATAAAGGAAGCAAGTGCCACTACAATCAGCGGAATCCAAGAATGTTCTTTAATAGTTTCATTCATACTTATTTTCCTCCAATTTAAGTATAGTCAATAATTTCTTTTATATGATTTTAATTATAATATATTAAAAAATTTTTTAACATTTTTATTACTTTTCTTTTCCTTGTTTTATATAATTTCTTATAAATTTAGTATGTTAATTTTGTTTTTTTGAAGATTTTTAATAGTTTTTTTTTACTTTGAGTGTCTGCTAAATGTTAAAAACCCAATTTTAAAAGCTCTATAAAACCTTTATTTTCAAAATAAAGATAAATATTATTTAAAAAATATAATTTTGCCGAATACCTTTAATTTAAAAATCATTATCTTTAAAATTCATTTTACCTACATAATCACTAGAATAAATAATGAAATTATTTGTTGTAGTATGAAATTAAATTATTGAATATAAAAAAAATATTAAATATTGAAATTTAACAAGTTTTTAAAAAAGGGTCTTAAAATTTTTATATAATAATTATAATATTATTTATTATCATTTTTAAACTTAAAGGGGTAATTTATGAATTATATTATTCTTGCTTTTCTTTTTATTTTATCTGGTTTTTTCATGAAATATTCTGATGACTTATATGATATTAACCATAATGTGATTTTTTCAACATTTTTAGGTATTTTATGTGCTATTACCTCTGTTGCAGCTACACTTTACAATAATGATGCAGCATATATTTTTATTTCTATTTTAATAGGTAATTTAATTGCTTTAAAAGTAGATGGGATCCATCATATAATTACTTTAGTTGTTTTTCTAGTAATACTGTTATTTGTAGGTATTCCTCATTTATCCTTAATTATTTTGCTGATTTTTATTTTAGCCGCTATTGGTGATGAATTAGGTCATGAAAAAATTCCAAACATCACTGATAATATGTTTTTAAATTTATTTTTTGAATATCGATTTGTGATGAAGTTTGTAATATTCTTAATTGCTATTTGTGGAGTTTTTGATTTTTGGGTATTTATTTGCTTTATTTTATTTGAACTTTCATATGAAGGAGCAGGTATTGTATTTGAAAAATATAATTAAAAAAAATTAATTTTTAGAATATGCTTTTTTGTTTTACAAGACAACTATTGACTAGTTATATTCCATTTCATTAGAAATTAATAATTTAAAAAGTAGATTTTTAATATAATATACAATTTATTTTATCAAAAAATACTTTGTCCATTAACTATAGCTACAATGGCAGGTAAATCTTTAACTTGAAGTTCAAAACACCCTTCCATACCTTCTTTTTTAAACATTACACACTTTTTTTTAATTACACAGTCTGTTAGAAGTGCAGCAACTGGTGGGGATACAAGATAAGCAGAGTTATACTTTTCAAGTTCATAAACAGTATTCTCATTTAATGCTCCTTTACCAATATGTAATTTAATACCATGTTTAGATAATGGAGCTATACTTGATTCTATTTCTTTTTTATTTGATGTTGTTGTTGCAATACCTGCATCACTTACAGCAGTATGCATTATAGCCGAACCTTTAATATTAATGTTTAATTCTTTTTCATTTTCAAGTAAATTTACAAGTTTTGGGAGTATTGCATCACGGCCTGTATAGATTGTTCCACTTAGCAAAACTTTATCATTTATTTTTAGTTTTCCTATATCTTCATCTGTAAGTGGTGTGTTTATCCTTATCATTTTATCATTCAAATATAAAACTAATATAATTTTAATTATTACTATTAGCTATAAAAATTTTATTTTGTCCAATATTTATTTAATTTTTAAGTAATTTAATAAATTATTTAAATGTTTAACAATATATATTAACTTAATATAATTTATATTTTATTTATTATTTACAGCTTACTAGGAGATTTTTATGATATACATTAATCAGGATTTATGCAAAGGTTGTCTTTTATGTGTAAACACATGTCATAAGCATGTATACGCTGTTAGTGACAAACCTAATAAAAAAGAGGTTCTTTTACCTTATCCGGCCAACGAAAAAAATTGTTCTAATTGTAAAGAATGTGAACTTGTATGTCCAGATCAGGCAATTAGTGTGGATATTGAAAGAAACTGGTGGATGAGTAAAGATAATACTTATGCTTTTAATCCTAATTTTGCTAAAAAAAGAGTTTAGTATATGCTAAAATTTAAAAATTAATATTATTTCTAAAATTTATTATTCTATTAAAGAGGTTATTAAATGGTTAAAAATTTGTTTGTTCAAGGTAATGAAGCTTGTGCACTTGGTGCAATAAGAGGTGGTTGCCGATTCTTTGCAGGTTATCCTATTACACCATCAACTGAAGTAGCTGAAAATTTAGCAAAATTACTTCCTAAATATGGAGGTTCTTTTGTTCAAATGGAAGATGAAATTGGATCTATCGGTGCTGTTATAGGTGCAAGTTGGGGTGGTAGTAAAGCTATGACTGCAACTAGTGGTCCGGGTTTATCACTTATGATGGAAAATTTAGGTTATGCATTTATGAGTGAAACTCCTCTTGTTATTGTAGATGTACAAAGAGGTTCACCATCAACAGGTCAACCTACAATGGCAAGTCAATCAGATATGATGCAGGCACGTTGGGGTTCTCATGGTGATTATGAACCTATTGCTCTTGCACCTTCATCCGTTCAAGAGTATTATGATTTTACAATTAAAGCATTCAATTTAGCTGAAAAATATAGAGTTCCTGTATTTTTAATGACTGAAGAATCCATAGGTCATATGAGGGAAAAAATTACTATTCCTTCTAGTGTTGATATTAAAGGAAGAAAAGAACCTACAATGGATTTAGATAGTTTCCTTCCTTTTAAAAATAGGAAAAATGCAACTAACCCTATGCCTGCATTTGGTGATGGATATAATATTCATGTAACTGGTCTTACTCATGATGAGCGAGGTTATCCAGATACTAATGACCCACAAACCCATGCAAAAAGTGTAAAAAGAATATGTGATAAAATACTAAATAATAGAGATAAAATTTCTCATGTTCAAAAAGACAAGTTAGATGATGCAGATATTGTTGTAGTTGCTTATGGTGCACCTGTTAGAAGTGCTATTACAGCTATAGAAAAAGCACGTGAAGATGGATATAAAGCAGGTCTTTTAAAAATAGATACTCCATGGCCTTTCCCAGTTGAAGAACTTGACAAAGTCGCAGAACATGCTACATCTATTATTGTTCCTGAAATGAATTTAGGTCAAATCTTCTATGAGGTTGAAAGGGTAGCAGCAGGTCGTTGTGATGTTAAACTTCTTCCAGTTATCGGTGGAGCATTACACACTCCTAAAGAAATATTTGACTGTATAAAATCTGTTGGAGGTGCATAAAATGTCTAATATTGATGAATATACCATAGATGAAGGATATGAAAAGACAGAACGAGCAAAAGCTCCATTTATTCAATATTTAAGAGAAGATAGGTTACCTCATATTTTCTGTCCAGGATGTGGTAATGGTACTATTATAAACACTTTCTTTAAAGGTATGGAAAAAGCTAATATTGATTTTAAAAATATTGCTATGGTATCAGGTATTGGTTGTTCTTCAAGAATACCAGGTTATGTTAAATGTGACTCTTTACACACTACTCATGGAAGATCAATAGCATTTGCAACTGGTCTTAAAGTATCTAATCCTGATTTAGATGTAGTTGTATTTACTGGTGATGGTGATTGTGCATCTATTGGTGGAAATCATTTAATTCATGCAGCTAGAAGAAATATTAATTTAACAGTTATCTGTATTAATAACAATATTTATGGTATGACCGGAGGTCAAATTAGTCCAACTTCACCTAAAGGTAGTATAGGTTCTACTGCACCATACGGAAATAGGGATAAACCATTTAATTTAGCAGAGCTTGTAGCTGCAGCAGGTGCAACATATGTTGCAAGATGGACTACTGCTCAAGTTGAAAGTGCTGTTAAATCAATTGAAAAAGGTTTAAAAAATAATGGATTTTCATTTATTGAAATAGTTTCACAATGTCCAACCTATTTTGGAAGAAAAAATAAAATGAAACAGCCAGTAGATATGATCAATCATATTAAAAACTCAACAATTTATATTAATAATGCTAAAGGTTTAAATGAATATGAACTTAAAGATAAAATTGTTGTTGGAGAATTTGCAAATAAAGAAAGTCCTGAATTTACTGATAATATTCAAGAATTATCTAAAGAATTTTATGGTCAAAAAACCATTAGGCGTTCAGCTTTTTTAACTTCTTTTGATAAAGAAGAGAAATAATATTTAAGGAGTTTATATAATGAGAAAAGAAATTAGATTAGGAGGGTTCGGTGGTCAAGGTATTATCTTAGGAGGTATCATTATAGGAAAAGCTGCTTCTTTATTTGATAATGCTGAAGCTGTACAAACCCAATCTTATGGTCCTGAAGCTCGTGGAGGAGCTTCCAAATGTGAAGTAGTTATAAGTGATGAAAGTATTGATTATCCTAAAGTTGATAATCCGGATATTTTTGTTGCATTATCTCATGAAGCTTTAATAAAATATTTAGGGGACTTAAAAAAGAATGGAACACTTATTGTTGATCCTGATATGGTAGATATAGATGAAATTAAAGATTTCATTGATAAAAATCAAATTACACTTTATGAGGCTCCGGTAACAAGAACAGCTGTAAATGATGTTGGTCTTAAAATTGTTGCAAATATTGTTATGATAGGTGCAATAGTTAAAGCAACTGGTGTTGTATCAGAGGAAGCTGCACGTGAAGCTATTCTTGACAGTGTTCCTAAAGGAACAGAAAAGAAAAACATTCAAGCTTTTGAAGCTGGGTTGAATTTAATAAAAAATTAATATTTTTAATTTTTTATAATAATTTTAATTTTAATTATATTTTTTTAAAGTTTATCCTCTTTTTTTATTTTTAACTATTATTAGAATTACAAATAATTTTAATTAAAATAATATTTTCACTGAATATCATTTGTTTATATTATAATTGGATTTTCAATATTTTTTTTACAAAATTATTTGATTCTGTTTTTATTTTTATTATAAATTTTCAATTCAATCTTTTTTTATTCTTAAATTTATTTTGTCTATTTTTTTTTATAATATTTATTTTATAAAATATAATTAATTTTAAAATAAATGAAATATAAATATTAATAAATATATAAAAAATTTATTTTATATTCAAATTTTTATTAATTCATATTTTATAAAATGATAAGATATTAATTATATATCTATTAATAGAATTTTATTCTTTTCATTTTAATTGTTTTATATTAAATTAATATTTATAAGGGATGTATATGAAATTTTATGAACATATTGCAAAAGGTATATTTAGGGAAAATGGTATTGAAACATTAAATGGTCATGTAGCTTATAATCCAGAACAAGCTGTTGAAATTGCAACTAATATGGGTTGTGCTGTAGCTTTAAAATCCCAGGTTTTAGTTGGTGGAAGAGGTAAAGCAGGTGGAATAAAATTTGCAGATCAACCCGGTGAAGTTTATCATTTAGCTGAAGAACTTTTAAATACTGAAATTAAAGGTGAAAGTGTTAAACATATTCTTATAGAAGAAAAAGCAAATATTTTACATGAATATTATATTAGTGTTACTACAGATAGAACAAGTAAAAAAACTATTATTATGGCTAGTGCTGAAGGTGGAGTAGAAATAGAAAACCTAGCAAAAACTAATCCTGAAAAGATTATAAAATACCATATTAATCCACTAGAAGAATTTTTACCTTATGAAGCACGTGAAATTGCTCGTAAAATGGGTGTTGATTCTGAATTCATTTCTAAAATTGGAGATGTAATATATAAAATAGTTAAAATTTATAGAAAATTCGATGCGGATATTGTAGAAATTAACCCATTAATCCTTACACCAGATGGTATTTTTGCTGCTGATGCAAAGCTTATTGTTGAAGATGATGCAGCATTTAGACAAAAACATTTAATAGAACTTAGTGGTACTAAACCTAAAGATTTTGGTTTTGTAAAACTTGATGGTGATATAGCTGTTTTAGGTAATGGTGCAGGATTAACATTAACTGGTATGGATATGATTAATTTATATGGTGGTCAACCTGCAACATTCTTAGATATTGGAGGAGGTTCCTCAGAAGAAACTATTAAAAAAGCTTTAAATTTAGTTTTAAATTATCCTCCCGTTAAAGTTGTATTTCTAAATGTTTTAGGAGGAATTACAAGAGCAGATGATGTGGCTAGGGGTGTTGTAGAAGCTATTAAATCTTCTAAAAGAGATATTCCTATTGTTATTAGACTTACAGGTACTAATGAAGAAGAGGGACAAAGAATTTTAGAAGAAGCAGGTATTCCATATGAAGTTTCAATGGAAAAAGCAGCACAAAAAGCTGTCGAAATATGTAATTCTTTAAACAAATAATATTTTTTTTATTTTAATTATTTATTAGAATATCATCCCTTAATCAACCTTTAATATATTTTTATTTTTCTGTTTTTTTCATTTCCTTATAATTTTTTTATTTTTTTATTTATTTTCTATTATGTTTTAGAATAATAGATTTTATTCGCATTTTTTTATTTATTTTTATATTGAAATTTTGTATTAAAATAAAACTTTTATACTTTTATCACATAAATAATAATATTAGATGATATTTTATATTTTTTTGAAATATTTTAAACAAAATTTAAAATTAGGTAAATTTATGAAGTTTAATATTAAAAAGGGATTTTTTATAATATTAGTATTGCTTTTATTATCCCTCACGATTTCATGCGCTTCAGCATATGATGTTGATGATGATTTCATTACTGATGTTAGTGATGATATGATTCGTTCTGTTGATATAAATCAATATAGAGATGATTTTACTTCAGGGCCTTCTGATTGTGAAGTCTATGAGTCTGGTAATAATAATATTTATTCAAATAAAGATAGTGTGAATACAGAAAATTCAGAAGATATAGTTTACTTTAATGCTTCTGTTTTAGTTGATGGTAATGGAACTATAGATAGTCCATATAAGGATTTTAATAATCATTCTATTATTGGTAAAATTGCATATTTTACTGATGGAACTTATCATTTAAATAGTAATTCGTCTAAAATTAACATAAACACAGTTTTAATTGGTAGTGGTGAAGGAACTATTATTGATTGTGCTAGTCATTTTTTTACTGTATCAAAAAGTCCAAATGACAATAATAAAATTACATTGTCCTTAAACAATTTAACTATAATGAATAATAAGATTACTGTTTATTCTTATCTTAATTTATCAAATGTTAATTTTAAATCTTCCAGTAATTTTATTGATGCTTATGGTTCATGGGTAGTTGCTTCTCGTCTTTCTAAACCTTTAATTAATATTTATAATTCCAGTTTTGATGGAGGGGCTTTAAATTTTAATTATTTTAATGTGAATATTACAGATTCTACTATAAAAAATTTTTACAATGGCCGTACAGCAGCATTAAATCTTAAAGACAACAGTATAGTAAATATTTATAATTCTAATTGTTCTTCTAATCAGGGAGGATATGGTGGAGTTGTAGGTGTCTTTGAAATGAGTCATCTTAATGTTTATAATTCTACATTTAATAAGAATTATGCTTATTTTGGTGGAGATATTTATCTGAATAATGCTAGTGTATTTATTTATAATACAATATTTAATTCTTCACACAGTTATTCTTTTGGAGGATCTATTGTATCTTATGAGTATGGTCTTTTAAAAATATTTAATTCTACATTTAACAATACTTATTCTTCAACTGATGCTGGTGGAGCAATATATTCCTATCAAAGCAGTATTTTAATGAATAATGTTAGTATCTCTAATTCTAAAGCTACTTTTGGAGGGGCTTTAACTATTATTGATACTATTCCTCTTTTAAATTCTATTATACAATCCTCATTTTTTGAAAATAATTCTGCAACCTATGAAGGTGGAGCTATTTATAATATTTATTCTCCTCTTACAATCTTTAACTCTACTTTTGTAAATAATCGTGGAATTTATGGTGGAGGAGTCTTTTCAGATAAAGGAGGCAGATTAAATATAACCTCATCTAAATTTATTTTAAATAATGTTACTGGAATTGGGGGGGCAGTATTTTCAAATGAAAATTTAAATTTTACAAATGATTCTAATGAGTTTATAGATAATATTGCTGAAGATTATCCGGATATATTTTATCAGGATTATTGGCCTATATATTATGGAGGATCCACTACTTTATTAATTGGAAATTATGATTGGGATGGTGTAATCCCTTCAAATTATAGTTTAGTAGATTTAGGTCAGGTTACACCAATTAAAAATCAGGGTTCTGGTGGAAATTGTTGGGCCTTTGCAGTTTTAGCTTCACTTGAAACATCATTTCTTAAAATTAATGGTCAGGCTCTTGATCTATCAGAAAACAATATAAAAAATCTTCAAGCAAAATATTCTATGTATGGTTACTTTTACTCTCCTAATGATGGAGGTAATCAGTATATGGCTGTTGGATATCTGGTAAGTTGGATAGGTCCGGTTAATGAATCACAGGATATTTATTCTCCATATAATGCATTATCTTACTTTTTCAACACTTCACTTTCCCATGTTCAAAATATATACTATATTCCACCAAGAGCAAGCTTTACAGATAATGATTTATTTAAAGAAGCAATCATAAGGTATGGTGGGGTATATGTTTCAATGCGTATGGAACAGACCTATCCTTATTACCGTTCACCTAATTATTATTATAATAATAAAGCTGATTTATCTATAAACCATGCAGTATGTATTGTTGGATGGGATGATAATTATTCAAAAAATAATTTTGCTACTACTCCTCCAGGTGATGGAGCATGGATTGTAAGAAATAGTTGGGGTGAAGATTGGGGAGATCATGGTTACTTTTATATTTCCTACTATGATGTAGTTGTTTCAGCTATAGGAAAACAAAACGGATTTGTATTAGTCTTTAATGAAACAATACCTTACAATATTAATTATCAATATGATATGGGTGGGATTACTGATTTCTTTGTTACAGGAAATAAAACTATTTATGTTAAAAATACTTATACTGCAATAAGTAATGATTACCTTGCAGGATTTTCAACCTATTTTTCCCATGCTAATGTTTCATTTATAGCTAAAATCTATGTAAATGATATTCTTCAAGATACAGTAAATGGTGTAGCATCCTGGGGATATTATACTTTCCATTTAAACAAATTTATTCAACTCAATCAAGGAGACAATTTTACTATTTCTATGAAAATAGATTGTGATACTGGTGCTGACTTTGCGGTAAGTGAATATAGTGCTACAAGAATTGCACCATATGTTAACTGTTCATTTGTTAGTTATGATGGTGTAAACTGGATTGATCTATATGATTATGTTATAGATTTAATTAATACTACTGGCCATTATTATACTGGTCAAGTTGCATCAATTAAAGCATTTACAGTATCACCAGATACTGCTTATCCTAGTAAAATTATAGTTAATAATTTTAACTTTACAGTTAACAGACTTTCACTTTTAAATGCATCAGTTTATGATTTAAATGATGTTCTTATTAGTGAGGGTAAAGTTTTATTTGAAATAGAAGGTAAAAATTACACTGCACTTTTTAATAATGGGGAGGCGCTTTTAAATTATACATTCAATAAACCGGGTAATTATACTGTTAATGTATATTATATAGGTGAAACCTATGGATATCAAAATGGAACTACACATTATTCAAATACTAGTACCTATCAGGTCTGTGTAGATAAAGCTCCATCTAAAATCAGTGTGGATATTCCAAATATTATTTATGGTAAAGATTTATATGTATATTTAAATATTACTGATAATGAAACAGTCTATTCTAATGCTTCTGGTATAGTTTATTTCACATTTAACAATAACACATATCATACTTTTGTAAACAATACTTATGGGATTATTATTGTTCCATTTAATCAGTTAATACCTGGAACACACTTTGGAAATATTAGTTATATGGGAGATGAATATTACTCTGGATCTAATGTAAGTACTAATTTTACCATATATAAAGCAGCTACAGATTTAGTTATTAATACTAATCCCTATACCTATGAATATTATACACTTCCAATTGTTATAAATCTTAATTCTTCATCTGGTTCAATTATTAATAATGGAGATGTATTAATTCAGGTTATGCAAAATTCAATACTTATCTATAAAGCAAATGTAAGTGTTATAAACAGTCAGGTAATAGTAAGTTTACCTTACATTACACAGGGTATTTTATCCATTAATGCACAATATTTTGGAGGATCTTACTTTAATGACTCTAATATAGTAACAGCTAATGTAACTGTTCAGCCAACAAAATATGATTTAAATGTAAGTAATCTTAAGGTTGTATATAATGATGGTGTAAAATTATCAGCTACATTATACAAAAATGATGCTCCTTACACTAATCAAGAGATTATATTTAATATAGCAGGTAAGACTGTTAAGGCTACAACTAACTCTAAAGGTGAGGTTAGTATTCCTCTTTTATATAAGCCTAATAAATATAGTGTTAAAGTTACAGGTGCAGGAATTACTAAAACCATTACTTTAACAATAGAAAAGGCTAAATCAACATTTACCTCTCCTACAAAAACTGTTAAATTAAATAAATACTTTAGTATTAAACTTTTAGACGGTAAAAAACAGCCAATTAAGTCTCAAACAGTAAGTATTACTATTGGTAAAAAAACATATAATGTTAAGACTAATAGTCAAGGTTTGGCTAAACTGAAAATTACTACTAAAATTGCTAAAGTAGGTAAAGTAAATGTAAAATGCACTTTTAAAGGAAATGATTATTACAAATCATCTTCACTTTCTTTTAAATTAACTGTTAAAAAATAGTTTCTTTTACTTTTACTTTAAATCTATTTTTTTTACATTTTTTATCTTTTTTATTTTTATTTTAAAACGTGCTGGTTTAATAAAATATTTTTTCATGTTTATAGTTCTTATAATGATATTATCTTTTAATTTAATTATAAGTATATATAGGACATATTTTTTTATTTAAAGTATTTATTTTTAAATCTTATTTTTTCTGTCTTAGTTTAAAATCCGTTATATTTATTATTTTATTTATCTTGTGTAAGTAGGACTACTCTACTTATTTCTGATTTATCACTTACACTTCGTCCACAGTTTAGACCGATTTCTTTTGCAAAGTTTTCAACTTCATCTATTGTTGGCATATTATCTAGTGTTAGTCTTTCACGTGATGATCCGACACACATATATGCTTTCACTTCAACATAATCGGGGTCTGCTATTTCTATAAGTTTCCCATACTCTTCAGGTGAAATCATATTTTTTCCCTTAACGAGTGTAATTCGTATAGCTGTATTGTTTGAAAAACTATTAAGTATATCTAATGATTTGTTTAAATTGTCCCAACCTTCATTTATTTGGGGGTTACATAGGTCATTATACACAATACTGTTAGGTGCATCTAAGGATAGATAGGTTTGTCGAGGTTCATTTTCTAAACTTGATAGTTTCTGATAATATTGTCCATTTGATACAAGAAATGTTGAAAAGTTTCTATGATTAAACTCACCAATCAACTCATCAATATCTGGGTATAATGTTGGTTCACCTGCAAGGGATATTGCAGCATTGTTTGGATGTTTCAATTCTTCAAGCTTTTTCTTATCCGCATTATCATTTCCATAATAACCGCATAATAGTAGATTATGTGCTTCTATCGCTTCATCAATAATGGTTTCAACATCATCATACTGACCGGTCCATTCAGTTTTTGTAAGTGATAAGTCTCTCCAACAAAAAGAGCATTTTTGTTGACAAAAAGGTACAGCAGGAGACATTTGAAGACATCGATGGGATTCAATACCATAGAATTTTTCCTTATAACATACTCCACGATTAACAATACTTTCCTTTGTCCAATGACATATTTTACATGCTGCATGGCCATATTGGCCTACAAAACGATAACCACTATGTTCTAATATTTTTTGCTCATCTTTACTAAGTGACATATTATCAGAAATTAACTTTTATATTAAATAATTATTTAAGTATAATTTTATTTTTCATATTAATTTATATAATTTTAATTAAATTTTCACTAATATTTTTATAAGTTTAACAAAATAGTTTTTTTCTTAAATTATAATGGATTATTTTAATAATAAAAATATAGTAATTCAATATATTAATTTATATTTAAAAGATTAGTAGGATTCTTAATTTATTTAATTATATAATAAAATTTAATAAATATTAATAAAAATTATCAAAATTTAATAAATATTAATAAAATTTAATAAATATTAATAAAAATTATCAAAATTTAATAAATATTAA
>OMVX01000047.1 GCA_900314605.1 uncultured Methanobrevibacter sp.
TAAGACTGGAAAAGGCGAGATTATGAAAAAAATCAGATTCAATAAATATTATAAAAAACCATTATTGGAAGATCTTAAAATCACTACCATACGAAATGAGAAGAAATGCAGGACCAATGAAGTATGTTGTGCAACAACAGAAAATGATGAATTTATCTGTAAAATACGTGTACATCACATACAACCTATAAAATACAAAGACCTCACACAAGAAATAGCATGGAATGATGGTTTCAAGCATATTGACCTTTTAAAAAAGGAATTGAAAGAATTATATCCTTATTTAGGAGAGTATGATGAGTTATTTATTCATCACTTCACTAGAATTCTATATTAAAAAAAAATATACATTTTATTGGGAGGTTTCTTTTTTGATGACTACTCAAATCACACTATTTAAAGAAAAATACTATCCTCACAAATGCGCATACTGTGGTAAAGGTTTTGAAAAAAAACATAACAGACAAATTTACTGTTCAGCTGAATGTAGTCATAAAGCAAAACAAGACCAGACAGCAGCATGCATGAGAAAAAGAAGAAAATTAGTACGAGAAGGCAAAATAATAGTCAGTGATCAGGAAAAAGCAAAACTTGGCACTAGCTATTTTGGTTATCATAGGTGTGAAGATTTTGAAAAAGAATATCAAGCAGTAATTAAAGAAAAAAGAAGACATGGATTAAAATAGAAATATTATGATATACCACCTATAAAAATATATACTATTGTAAATATAATACATTATTGTAAACATAAAAAAAATGAAATACTTTTAAAAATTTATATAATTCTTTTTTTTATGGGGGTAAAAAATTTTATGATAAATAAACTATTTATGAAAAATAAAAAGATTTGGATTATTTTAACTGTAGTTGCACTAACATTTTTATTTGTTGGAGCTGTAAGTGCTGCGGAAGATAATGGAACAATTAAAAATAGTAAAACCTTATCCTCTAATGTAGAAGAGGGTAAAATTCAAGCAACTTTTAAAGAAGTTAATAATGTTAATAATGTTAAAACAAAAATAACTAGTAAAAAAGTTTCAAATTTGTGTGCTAAAAAATATTATACTAAAACCGTTAAATTACAAAAAGTACATTACACCCCACAAATTAGGCCGACTAAGTTAAAAACTGGAGTGTTGTTGTGTGCTTATTATGTTCCTGATAACAGTGGGCAATTTAATAAAGGTATTTATATTGGTACACAGTTTTATCCATTTAAAACAGTTGATAACACTAAATTATTAGGTGTTCAAATAGCATTTAGAGGTCACGGTACCACTATATATAAATTATATAAAAAAACTTCTAGGTGCGGTTGTAACTTCCGTACTATTTCACTCCCTAGAGGTTATACTCCTATTAAAGCTAAGGTTTGGTATAGACACAAATAATTATAATTATTTTTTTATTTTTTTTATATTCTCTAATTTCTCACTTTTATTTATTGAAGGATGTTTCCTATTATTTTTTTGTAAGTAGGTTATGTTCTTCGGGATTTTCTTATACATAAAAAAGGTTTATTTTTTTCCTAAATAAAGGGATTAAATATACTCTATGAGAAAAAAAGGATGTGTAATAAGTTTTTTAGAAAATGTATGTGGATTGAATGAGAATATAAAAAAAATATATTTTTTTTTTTAGGGAATAATTATTTTATAAAAACATGTTTTTTTCTTTATATGGAAAATTATATTTTTATATGTTCTTTTTTTTATATAGATTCATAGAGGACCAGGTTTATATAATTTTTTTTTAGGATTCTATTAAAATCTATTTTTTTTTTATGTATTAAAATTAAGGTATTTATAAACAAACTTCGTATCTATTAATTTCGTTTTATCATCTTTCATTATTGATTTTACGTCTCCTTGAAATTTTATTGATTGATATTGATTTTTTTTATATCCCTCTTTTCAATCCCATACATTATATATTTTTTTTTACGAGTTTTTTTATTATATATGAGAATCCAAACCTTTTTTTATTATTTTGTTTAATTTTTTAATATTTTTTATGAACACTGAAATTTAATATTAGGTATTTTATTTTAGGTTTTATCATTTTGTTTATTATGTTTATGGATTATATGAACAAAATTATTTTTTTTTCACCTCCCTTTAATTTTGTTCATCATATGATCTATAATAAATAAAGTGAGAGAATAGTACTATTCTAATTTCTCACTTTTATCTAATGAAAGGAGAATTAAATAATCAGTTTTTTAAATCCTCTTTTATTGATGAATGAAAAACATTTTTTTTATAGTAAACCAACCTTTTCTTTTTGATTCTCCTTTTTTTTTATACTTATAAAAGATAATACAATTTATTATTATTTTTTTTGTAACAATCCAAAATAGGGAGGCAACATATGTTATGACAACAAAAAATAGGAAAGTCAATAATATAATATGCCCTTGCTGCAAACAATCAAAATACATAATAGAAGACACACACAAGGGCGAAACAGTATGCACTCACTGCGGATACATAATATATCTAAACTTCCCATATGTTGCTGGACACAAAGTTACAAACAATGGTATAGAATTCAAAATTATACAAGATAAAGTCCAAAAGAAAAAAAAATAAAGTAAAAGAATTTTTTCCTTTTTGATTTTATCTTAATAAAAATACTATTTTTTAAAAATAAAAAACATATTGAGGTTATAACTATGGAATTTGATAATAAAACTATTTTAATCAGTGGACTTGTACTTGGATCAATTGTAGCAATGTACCTAAAATATAATGATATTGCATTAGCAATCGTTTCAGGTCTTGTAGGTTACTTAAGTAAAGATGCAATTACAGTCAATAAAAACAATACAGATGAAGAAGTTATAATGGATGATACTAATGAAGACTCTATCTGAAAAACTTGAAGCAGCAGGTTACCATAAACTGTTTTGGATCAAAAATTATTTCAAAACAGTTTTAACCAGTACTCTTATCAGCTCAGGTGTAGGTTTAATTATCACTGGTGAACTTACACGAATGAAAAATCGTGGATGGTCTTCAACAGAATTGCAGTTAGGCGTATTGTGTATAATTGCAGCTGCAATTGGCACATACATAATAGACAAGTACTTATCAAAAAAAGAAAAAGAAAAAGAAGCAATAATAGAAGAACATATCAACGAAAAAGCACAAGAAATAGCAGAACATAAAATATTAACTGCAATGAAAAATTTAGAAGAATGAATCTTTTATAACAACTTTTTGTAATGTAACATTTTACACAGTAACGTTACACTAATTGTAACGTTACAACTGTTACATATAATGTTTATATAATGGTGATGTAATTGGTTAGAAAAAGTAAAGTTGAAAAGTCACCTCATTTTGAAGAAATTGTGCTTAGATTATCACAGGGTGAAAGTGCAAGAAGTGTTTCTAAATGGTTGAAGGATTCATTTAATGAAGAGATTTCTCATGCTGCATTGGCAAGATATGTGAAAAATAATATTCATATGGAAGAACGTGTTGAAGCTGAACTTAATCGTAGAGCTGAAGAAAAAAAGAAGAAAATTCAAAAGGAAAAAGAAAAAGCTCAAAAGGAAAATAAGATTCAGAAACAAGCTGATATGATTGAAAGGTCTAAAGAGGCAGTTAATAATGTTGCGGAAACTATTGCTAATAATATGGAAGGTGTTGCTAAAGTTGCAGCTCAGTTTCCAAGTAAGTTTCAGAAAGCTTGTGCCGATGCTAAAAATCCTGAGAGTAATGTAACTTCTAAAGATGTTGCTAGAATATCCTTAGATGCTAATAAATTATATAATGATTATTTCAAACAAGATGGAACTAATTTTGAAGTAAATATAGAAAATAATACTAATCTTTCACATGAATTCAATGAAGAGAAAATGAGGAAGATACTGGATGCTAAGCAAAAAAGAGACAAATGAAATTTTAAATGATTTATACTTATTTTATCGTGTTTTTATTACAAGTAATTTTAATGATGATTTAGAAGCAGAACATATAGATTTGTTAAGTCAACAATTAACCCGACTCCATCTAGGAGATGTTGAACGTTTATGCGTTGCAATGCCGCCGCGCCATAGTAAAAGTTCAATGGTTACATTGGCTTTTCCTTTATGGTTAATATTTCAAAATCCAGATGCTAATATTCTTATTATAAATAATGCAGCTAATCTATCTGAAAAGTTCGGTATACAATTAAAAGAATTAATACGTCAATATGGTCATTATTTTGATGTTAATCTTTCTGATTTAAAACATGCTAAAGACCATCTTATGTTTGAACATTCTGATGGTAAATTATGTAAAGGTTCAATTCGTCTTGTTGGTGCATCAGGATCTATCACAGGTCAAGATGCAGATTATATTATTATTGATGATCCTTACAAAGGTTTTGATGATATAACACCAACACTGTTACAAAAGAAAATTGACTGGTTCGATACTATTGTAGAACAAAGAATTGAACCACATACCAAACTAGTATTGCTACACACAAGATGGCATAGTAATGATCTTCAAGGATTCTTCCAAAAGGAACGTTCAGACGAATATGAGTTTATTGAATTTCCTGCAATAACTGATGATGGAAAACCATTATGGCCTGAAAAATATTCCTTGGAAAAGCTAGAAAAGAAAAGAGATGCTATTGGTGAAAGATTATTTCAATCAATTTTTCAACAGAAACCTATTGATGATAGTAGTGATTTCTTTGACTTAGAAAAAATACATTGGACAAAACCAGATGATCTTGAAATTAAACATCATGTAAGAGGATGGGATACTGCTAGTAGTAATTCTAGTGACGGAGATTATACTGTAGGATTACCAATGTATTTGTTAGATGATGATGAATCTGTTTTAATCACTGATTTTGTTTATGGTCAATTTGGTAAAGACACTAATAATGTTGTTAAAAATCAAGTACGTAATGATGGACCAGATTGTATTAGTATTATTGAAACTGGTGTAGCTGCTGCAGGTGAATTGGTTTACAATGAATGGGTAGAACAGTTAAGCGGATATTTTGTTGAAAGAGCAATGGCCGTACCTAACAACAGTAAATCAGATCGTGCGACCCCATTTAAAAATGCTATAGCAGATGGTAAAGTGTATGTAGATATAACAGATAATAATTTAAGACAAATTTTCATTGATGAACTTAAAGCATTCCCTAATGGCGTACACGATGATATAGTAGATGCAGCTTCTCATGCATACAATTACCTTAAAGAAAATATTATGGGAACAATGAATATTGAAATTATAGAGTTGTGATAAATTATGGGATTTATAGATAAAATTAAAAATGGTATTACAGAACATTTACCAGGAATAAGAAGACCTGACAAATATAGTCTTTATGACTTATTTATGAACGAATATGGATGGTCTTTCACTACACCAGATAAACATACAGGTGATTTACATACTTATTATCAAGCTTTTGAAAAAAATGTTTGGGTGAGAAGATGCTGTATGGTTATCTGTGATGAAATGTTAGCACCAGGTTTCCAAATAAATAATCCTCATCAAAATAATGTTAATTTTGAAAGAGTTAATTATCTAACAGATTTATTTAATGCACCTGGAGGTAAATATGCTGAAGACACATTTTCATCATTAATCAAACAAATTGTACCATCTTTTAAAGTTACAGGAGATGCATTCATAGAAGTTAATCATGATGAACTGTTTGATAACATTCCTAATGGATTCAGATTTATACCCACAGAAATGATGGGTTATAATTACGAACAGGATGCATGGGGCCTTAGAAATACAGAACACATCTTTGAACCTGAAAACCTAATTCATATATACGAACCTAAAATACAAATACGCGGTAGCAAATGGGGAACAAGCCTCATTGACACAATAAGTATGAACATAACACTAGAAGTACTAGGATTAAACCACAATAAAGACGTATTCGAAAACCACGGATTAGACCCAAGAGCAGTACTATCATTTGATAAAGACCTAAAACCACAATATGTAACTGAAAATATTACTCGCTTGAAAAATCAGAAAAATAAAAAAGGAATTATCACTGGTCAAGGAATAAATTATCAACAAACAAACAATAGCAATAAAGACATGGAATTCCTAGAATTAATAAGATATAGTAGAGATTGTATCATAACAATGTTTGGAGTACCACCAGCAAAAGTAGACATTATCGAAACAGGCAACCTCGGAACAGGAACTGGAGAATCACAAGACAAAAATTTCGCAAAAGTCATAAACAGTAATTGCCGCGTAATTGAAGACGCATTTAATAAAAACCTCGGAAGATCAGGATTCCAAGAAATATTTGAATTTATCCGAGAAGACCATGAAAACAAACTAAACAGAGCAGAAATAGAAGACAAACAATTACGTAATGGAAGCACTTATATAAATGAAGTCAGGTCTGGTTATGGTTTAGAACCAGTGGATTGGGGAAATGTACCCATGAATTATAGTCAATTCGCTTTAGCTACTACACCAGAAAATATTGAAGAATCAACATTAATCACCCCTACTGAAAATGAAAATAAAAATTTAGAAAAAGCTTTGATTATGGAAAGATTAAACAAAGGATATTAATACTATGACTAATATTGCTCATGAAAGACTAATCACTAACAAGTTAATGTTAGACCATCTAGATATGTGGGATGAATTTGATATTAAATCTGTTGACGATACTAAAACAGTCAGATATTATAATCACATAATGAACCATATTAATGATGAAATAGAAGCAGGTTTAAAATGGTTAGATAGTGAGGAAGCAGAAAAATACTTCAAAGAAGAATCACAATACCACCAAAAAGTATTCCAATCACTTGAAGATGAATGGGATAGTATACTTGAAAGTAAATATGATAGTGTAGAAGCATTATTAGATGAAGTGTACAGACGCGGAAAAGCAAAAGGCTACACAGACATGAGAGAACATGTCAGATACACAGAAGCAGATAAATTAGCTTTAGAATTTGTTAAAAATTATAACTTTGATTTAATTCGAAGAATTGATAATGATGTAAGAAATGAAATCAAAAATAAAATAATATCTGGTTTTCTAGCAGGAGATAACCCTAACCTTATTGCTCCTAAAATTCAAGCTATTGCAGGTGAACAATTTGAAGGATCCACTTTCACACCACGTCAAAGAGCAACAATGATAGCAAAAACCGAGATATCAAGAGTACAAAATACAGGAATGCTACAATCATATGTTAATGAAGGTTATACTGAAGTGAAAATATTAACAGCAGAAGATAATAATGTTTGTGCTACATGCTTAGAATATGCTTATGAATTTAACAAAGATGATGAATTAATATACGAGAATGCAGGAAAAGAAAAAATACACAACATAATTCAATTAGTAGAAAATGGTTCTTTTCCACCTTTCCACCCATTATGCAGATGCACATACCTATCAGTATGGGAAAGCAAAGAAGAACCCTCTATAAATGCAGAAGTAATTGACTTAACTATAGGTAACCAAAATACTTTAGATTCATTATATCATAAACAAGATAAATTCAAAGATTATGCTAAAAGTCAAAAAATCGCAGAGGAATTAGATTTTTCTTATGATAAATCAGATAATGGGAATGAAGTATTTACTGATAAGAAATATGGAGTTAAACTTAAATTTACGAAAGAATTTTTGGACAAATTAGATAAAATGAATATGAATGGAGAAGTTTGTTATTCAAAATATGATGTTTTGAAAATGTATAAAGATTCACCAAAACTATTTAAACAAGCTTCTAAAAATATAATATTTACTACAAATAATATATCTGAAAAAGATGCAACAGGATATCATAGTGCAAAAAATGAAACTATTGGGATTTTACCTTTAGCATTCGTGATTGATTATTATAATCCTACTAATTTAAATTTTACATTATATCATGAAATGGCACATGCTTTAGACCATAAAAAATCTAAAATTGGAGGAAAATATGGTCTTTCTAAAGAAAGTAAAGCATACGCTAATTTTATGTCAAAAGATAATATTCGTCAAAAAGAAGAGTATGGATCTGTTGTTTTTGTTTCTGAACAAGCAAAGGAAAAAGGTAATCATGAAGATTTTGCAGAGTCAATGGCAATGACAGCGTTAATATATCAAGGTAAAATAAATTGTTCATGGATACGATTATCTAATGGGGAGAAATATTCATCTAAACAATTTATAGATCGTTTTCAAAATAGGTATCATTACTGTATGAATATCCTGGAAACTGATACTTTGAAAAATATAATATCTAATGACTTTAAAATGGAGATTAAAAATGTTTAATATAGATTTAAAAATTTCTGATGCTGCCCTTGATTTAGAGTTTGAGTTTGAAGGTAATTTTGTTTTTAGTCATCGTTCTAAGGAATCCAAGTTTATTTTGGATGGGCCTAAAGAATATGTTGATGGTTATGTTTTTTATGATGATAATCCTGAAATAGATCGTGAAATAAAAATTGTTCCAGATGATCCTGACTATGTTGTGAGATATCATATTCACGGTGGGATCGGGGTGTGTTTTTGTGAAATGTTTGATTCTGAGGGGCAAACAAGTTTAATTACATAATTAATTATATTTTTATTTTTTAAATATTATTTTTCATTTGCAGTAACACAAAATACTAATTTTAATCATTAATTTCTTTTATAAATTCTAACAAATTAATACTTCTAATATTCAGTTTACTGCAAACAAAAGGAATTCTACTTACAGGTTTATTAGTTCTACTCTCTTGAGTGATAACAACAACCTCAGAATCTTCCATTGCACAGGCGATTAAATAGGGATCCGCCCAATTCCCTCCATCTTTCAAACCTTTTTCAACAAATACTTTAAATTCTTCTGAACATAATATCTCTGAAACATTTTTAGATTCATTTTCAGTTAATTCTCTAAAACAATATTTATACTCTTCCCAAAATTCTTGGGAATCTTTTAATTCTTCATAAACTTCTCTTACTGAGAATAATTCCCCATTTTCAAACATTTCATAGACTTTATTATAAATTGGTTCAAAGAGAGGAATGTCATTTGGGTATCTATCTTGCAAGTCATTTAATGATGAAGCATCTATGACATATTTGGTCATTTTATACTCCTCCATAGAATGCTTCTTGTAATTTAGGAATTTGATTCTTACCTAATTCTGTGAATTTAGAAAATTCTAAAGAGTTAATAACTCCAAAATCATATGCATCCAACACTAATGAATAATACGCTCTACTATTATATTTAATCATATTATTCAGGTAATTACCACTTGAGTCTGTTGAGCTTGAAGATTCCTCATAATTATTGATATAGGAAACATACTCATTTCTAGTAATTTGATTTGTATCTAATAATCTTCTTACAATTACATGTTCACTAACTCCATATAAATTATATAAATTTCTTAATGATTTATATGATAATACTGCTAGTCCCGGATTAATATTCTTAATTAGATCATCTCCAGGAACTAAGAATTCTCCCGCTACGGAATTGCAGAAAATTTCCTCTTGAGTATTTTCATCATCTCCACAAATTGCACTTTTACCTAATAATAAATGAGTTAATTCATGGAATAATGAGAATATTCTTCCATTAACACTATCTTTACCGTTTAATAATATAATTGGGATTTTATTATGGAATATGCATAATGCTCTCATTTCTTCGATGAGTACTCCTTTAGTTTCAAAGATAAGAATACCCATTTTTTCATTAATAATTTCTTTCCATTTGTTTAAGAAATTATAATGTTTTGATTCTTTGTACCATGATTTTTGAGTGTCTAATGATACATCTAAAGTATCCCTAATGTAATTTGCAAATATATTTTTATCTTCTTTTAATCTAGGAACCTCAAATTCTATAATTTCTTCATTTAACTCATGTAATAATTCAATGTAGATTTCTCTCCTATTTTCTGATTTTCGAATATTATTTATTAGTTTAGGAGAATTATTTTCATAAATTGAATCAACATCCAATCTACGATAATTAATCATTTCAGGTAAATCATTAAAAACTGGGGTGCATTTCATAAAGAAGAATGCAGTTGGAACATTATATTTTTTACTTGCTTCTCTTAATTGGTTCCAAGTTGGATAACTGTCTCCCTTTTCCCATGATTTACATCTTTTTTTGAAATCTTCAGGTAATTGTTCTTCATAACCTTTAGTAAATCCGGCATATTCTCTTGCCCAAGTCATCATTGCAGGGTTTATCATTGCTCTAGTCACCATTTTTATCCAACTCGTTATTTTAAATATTTTTTTCTGCTATTTTTATATTTCCATAATTAGTTTTTGTATTTGAATTAATTAAATATTCCCATTTTATACTCATTTATTTTTTTAGTATCTTGCTTTGTAGTTACGATGTTCTTCAGCACTTGATCCATCATAGTGTTCTGTCATGGTGGGCGTGATGACCTTTTTCGGGGTTACAATTTTTTTCATCTCAAAGTCTTAAGGGACTCTATATTATACTATTGTGTGATTGCATATTAAAAGCTTTTCCTTTAATATAATTAAACAATGTATAGTAAAATAAAATAATAATAATAGTTAATTGTCTACCAAAAAGTCCAAAAACACATAGCGTATGTTTCCAAAAAAAACAATGAAAAAATAGTCAACTGTATAAAGTTTCCTAAATTTGTGTTTAAGAATTAAATTAAAATTTTTTTTTTGTGTTTTCTAATTTCTCACTTTTATTTATTGATAGATAATAATATTTTTCTCTAATTTTACAGGTGGTGTTTTTAATATTATGTTATCTAAATTTATATGGTGTTTAAAACAATTGTTACCTTTAACTTATGTAGGTAAAGAAATTAATGAAAATGGTAAACAGTTATGTGTTTGGAGAATGTGGTTTGGAAAACCTTTCCATATTAAATGGTATGAATTAAAGTGATTAGTATGTTATTTTTTAATAAAAGAAATGCTCATAAATATAAAACTATAATTCATTCTAAAAGTGGAATTTTTTGTAATGATAAAAAGAAAATTATTTCTGATGAAGATGAATGTAAAGGAATTTATTCCTATTGTTTTCCAGATCCTAGAGGTATTCGGGGAGAAGAGTGTAGGAAATTAAAAGTTTGTAAATTCTGTGAAGATCAAAGAGAAGATATAATCTGGGAGATTCCTGAAGAAATACAAAAATATTTTCCAATAAATAAATGAGATTTAACAATAACAAATAAAAAGTTATTGTTAAAGATCAATTTAAATTTTTTTAAAGTTTTTTAAACATACAATTATTGCATTTTGAGCATGGAGGAAGTGTATCTGTATCATTATCTAATTTTTTCTCACTTCCACATTTTGTGCAAATGTATGTTCCAATTCCTGGTTTTTTACCACAAGGATATAATCTGATTTGTACTCACCTCCTTTCTATTTTTTTCTATTTATATTTTTGATTCTAACATATATAAAAGATTTTTAAATGGATTTTTTTTAGATAATCTATTTTCTAATTTCTCACTTTTATATATTGAAAGATAAAAAAAATAATATATTCTTATCTTTCATGCAAGAAACTTTTTTTTATGGTTTCTACCATAGAATTTTTTTTCACTCCTAAAATAAACTATATAAAATATTTGTATTTTTTTTTCCACCTTGGAGTAAGTGGCTAAACTACTCCAATCCTAATTTTTTATAATTATAATATTAATTTCATAAGATTATCATTCCTTCTTCTTTTTGTTAATTCTCTAAAAATTAATACTTAGATTAAAAAAATAGGATAAGAATGATAATTTATTTTTTAATAATAAACTGATTGTAGTTGATTTATTATGACAACTGAAGTAAAAGAACAGATGAAACAATTCCAACTTTTTGCACCTCCTGTCAGTAAATCTTATACTGAAAATGAGGATGGTACATTAACTTTAGAGGGAATTGCTTCTACAACAAATAAAGACCTTCAAGGTGACATTATTCTTCCTTCTGCTATTTATTCCATGAAACAGCAGTTGCTTACAACTACTAAAAATCTTCATGGTGATCATTGGTATGGTTTAGATGGTATTTATGGTGCTATCAAAGAAGTTTTAGATTCTGATGATAATAGTTTGAAAATTAAAGCAACTATCAGGAAGTCTAAAGCAGCTGAGATAAAGGAAATGCTGGATGTTGGTGTTAATCTTGGTTTGTCCATTGGAGGTAAAATAACAGAGTATTCTAACCTTAAAGATGGTTGGGAAATAAAGGATTTAAAACTTATGGAAATTAGTTTAACAGGTATGCCTGCTAATTATGATACTTATGGTACTGTTAAAGAATCTAAAAATCAAGTGGATACTGTTGGTGCTAAATGTCTTGCAGGTGCATGTCATGTTATACGTAAGGATTTAAATTCTAATAAAGTTGATGATGTTGGTGATGATATGGCTGAAGAGAATATTCAGAATGAAGATAAAGAAATTTTTACTAAAGATGATGCAGTTGAACTTTTTAATGAGTTAATGGCTAATAAACAAGAAGAAATAGCTCGTGAAACTGTTAATTTAGTTAGTAAAGAAATAGAGAATATTGTTAAAGATGAAATTGATAAGGTTAAAGCAGAATTATCAGACAATAACTCTAATGAAGAAGAAACTGATGAAAGAAAAGAAGTTCCTCCTGAAGATGATGAGGAAAAAGAAAAAGCATTAACTAATTTAATCAATGATACTGTTAAATCTGCGATTGATGATTCTATGAATACTCTTTTCAAAAATTTGAATAATAAAAGAGAACCTTCTTTCAATGTTGATGCTATTAATGATAAAGAAATGAATAAATCTGATGAAGTTAATGAGGATACTACTTTAACTAGTAGGAAAATAGCTGAAAAAATGTTTGCTAATCAATCAAAAGAACAGCTCATTACCTCTTTACTTCAATAAAACTAATTATATAAAAGTATTTTTAAGGTGATTATTTTATGACTACTTTACAAGAATTAGAAGCTAAAGTTGCTTCACAAAATGAACAATTAAATAATTTATCTAAAGCATATGATAATTTGCAAAAAGATTCAAGAATGATGGTTACTGGTGATGCACCTGTATCTACTCAGATTCAATATACTCCTGAGTTAAAATCTAAGGTATTTGAAAGGGCTCCATTTTTCAGATTCCTTGAATCTAAAGGTAGAGTTGATAACAGTTTTAATTCTGTTTATGCTGGTTTTTATATTGAGAATGATAATAGTCTTGCTATGTGGATAGATGAAAATGAGGATATTCCTGCTGCTAATGCATCTTCTTATACTGAGGCTATGTCTAAGATGAAAACTTTAATTCATCCTATTGATGTTTCTCTTATGGCTCAAATGGGTAATAATGCTATTGATATCTTAGCTCGTGAAATTGATAAAGGTTTCATTAAAGTTACAAATCAATTAGATAATACTTTATTACAAGGAAAAGGTACAGCAGGTACTAAAGATTTTGAAGGTTTCACTAAACAAGTTACTTCTAATGTTGAAGATATTAGTGGTGAGGGTATTAGTGAAGATGCTATTGATGATATGTTAACTGAAATCATTGATGGTAATGGTGGTGTTGTTGATTGTATTGTAACTACTAATAATGTTGCAAAACAACTTAAAAAAATTGTTGCACCATATCGTAGGTATAATGATAAAGTGGATCTTGGTCTTGGTCATCGTGTTACTGTTTATGAAGCTCCTAATGGTGCTGAAATTCCAATTTTAATTGATTCTAATTTAAATCAAATTAGTAATAAAGATGCTATGTTATTTGCTGATTCTTCTACTATTGAAGTTAAACGTTTACTTGCTCCTACACTTATGACTAATTTACCTACTAATAAACTTGGTACTAAAAATGCTGTTGTTTCTTTTGCTACTGCTAATAATATAGGTGAATTTAAAAACGGTATTATTAAAGGTATTGGTGATGGAGAAGAATAATTTCATATTCTTTTTATTTTATTTACCTAACTTTATTTTTTTTTATATAAGAAAGGGGATTAGGAGTATATTTTTATGACTTTATCTAAAAAATTAAAAAGTTTATTAAGAAGTAATCCTGCTACTGTAGGTTTAATTAAATATTTAGAAAATTTAGAAGAAAGTATAGTTAACTCTGATGGTAGTGTTGTTGCTCCAACTAAAACCTCTGATTTAGTTAATGATTCAGGTTTTTTAACTGAAAATGATGAATTTATTAGTGGTTTAGTTGAAAGAGTAGAAGCTCTTGAAGCAAAGGATTAAATTTTTTTTGGGAAAATATTGGGGATGGTGTAATTCAAAATGAATGATGAAGATTTACGTGAAATAATGATAAAACGTTTAGAATTAGAATTAGGATTACCCTTAACTCCAAAGTCTGCTAAAAAAATAGAGAAAAACTTTGATGATTCAGTGATTATATTAGAACATTTTCCTTTGGAGGATATTAATTCTATTAAAATTAATGGTAACAATATATGTCATGATAATTATTTTGTTAATGAATCTCAAGGTATTATCTATTTAGACCATGCTGTTTCAGGACTTTTATATGTTCAATATGTTTATGGATTAAAACCGGAGGAATATGATCCTTTAATTGATTTGATGATTGAATATGAAAATGATAATAGTTTGAATAAAGATGCTTCTAGTATTAAAGAAAATAATGTTACTGTTAATTATGATACTAGTCTGGGTAAAGGTGCTTTGATTCAATCTATGATACAGGACTTAAGAAATAAGTATAGTTGTGTTGTGGAGATGATCTAAATATGACTCTTCCATTTTTTCCAAATGAATCTATGGATATTTATTCAGTTCATAATGATGAATATGATGAATTTGGCAGAAAAAACGAATATGTTTATAAAGAAACTGTAGCTATAGATATGCAACCTTATTCTCCTGAGTCAAGTATGCAAAGATTCGGTAAAATATTACAAGATACTTATACAGTAATTTTTGATGAAAATATTGAGGTTACAGATACAGATAAAATACTTATTAATAATATTTATTATGAAATTATTGGTTCTGTTGAAAACTGGAATCATGTATTGCCTCATAAACAAATGTTAATTAAAAGATTAAGAAAATAAAATTGAGGATTTAAAAGTATGGTTAAGGATTTTGGTGCTTATGTTTCTTTTAATGATTCTTATTTTAAAAAGTTAAGTTTGAATAATGAATATAAAGAAATTATAGAAGATGCCGTTGATCATACTTTGAATGATGCTGATAATATTATTAAAAGAGAGGTTCCAAGACCTGGTCATGGTAGTGGTAAATATTATAAACCTACTGGTAATCTTCAAAGAGGTATTCATAAAGAAAAAATTTCTAATTTTTCTGGTATTTTAAGAACTAAAGTGCCTTATTGGGTTTATGTTGAGTATGGTACTCATGCTCATAAAATCAAAGCTAAACCGGGTAAAGTTTTAGTTTTTGAAGGTCATGATGGTGAATTAGTTTATACAACTGAAGTTAATATTCCTGCTATGCCTGCTAATCCTTTTGTTAGAAGAACAGCAAAAAAAGTTAAACCTAAACTTAAAGAGTATATTGACACTGGATTCAAGGAAAGGGGGATTGTAAGATAATGCATATTCTAGAGAAAGCATTCTTAAATTTATTAAGAGGTAATATTTCTATTTTAGAAGATCCTGATATTCGTATTGGCAATAGGTTTTCTCCACATGATAACACTCCTTGTGTTACCTTAGATGTTGTTGATGAAAATTTTATTAGGAGACGTTTTATAACTCTTGATAATATGAAATATCTTCGGAAATTATATGATGTTGATTTATGGATTAATATATATGTAAATACTGAAGAAGATAGACAAAGTATTATTGAAGATATAGATAAAAGAATCCTTCAAGCTGAAGCTAATCATTATACTACATGTACTAATTTTAATGACAATATCTGTAATAAATTAGAAAGAGAATGTGAAGTATTAACTACAGATAATGGAAGGACAATAAAAAATCAATGCCCCAACCTTAAAAATTATCAATCTTTTTTTAAAACTTATCATATTCAAAAAAATACATTTAAACTTCTTGGAGTAACTAATCTAGATGAATTAGATATTTCACAACCAGTTTTAAGAACAATTTTTAAATTAAATATGAATTACTATTCCTATTATAAAATAGGTGGAAAATCATTTAACAATCTAAATCTTAGTGGAGATTTATTATGACAAAGAAAAATGAAACAAATAAAAAAGTCAGTACTGCTACTAAAAAAATAATACTTTATGAAGCAGTGCAAAAAAATCCAACCGAACATTTTATAATTGTTGGAGCTTTAGCAAGAGCAGGTTTACTTGAACAATACAATCAAGAAAAACTTGACTATCCTAAAGGCATTGTTAAACCAACAATAACTGATGAACAATTAAATAAAATTATTAAAGATTATATAGGAGAGTAGATATTTATGGCAATAACCCAAACTCCCGGAATAACTTATAATGAAATAAATACTACCCCAAATGCAAATGGGGTAGGAGCAGAAATACCTATTTTCATAGGAATTTCTGGAAACAGTACTCCATATATCGGTATTCAAAAATTTAAAAAATATGAAGATGCATGTGTAGAACCAACTGCAACTACACCAGGTCTTGGAACTTCTTTAACTAACAACCCTTTGTTAGAAACTGTTCAAAAATTCTTTAATGAAGCTAAAAAAATTCAAGCTGATGATATTGGAATTCCTTATATTTATGCAATTGACCTCGGTAATATTACTCTTCGTAGTGGTGAACAAGCTACAAACGCGTCTGAATCAACAATTACTGCATGGACTAATGCAATGAAATTAGCTAAAACAGTCCAAGAAGTTACAATGGAAGCATATGTAGGTTTCAAATCAACAGATACTCCTGCAGATTATCTTAGTCTTATGGTTTCCGCAGATGAAAAAATCAAAGAATATGTTTCGATGTGCCAACCTAGAATAGGTTATTTCACTGTAAAAGGAGCTACAGATAACGTTTTAATATCACTCACTAATGATAGTGCTAATCAACATAGTAGAATTTGTTTAATTGAACCAAATAAATTTGGAGAAATTTTAGCTAGAATTGCAACTACTCCTTACTATGAAGAACCAGGATATTATGCATTTAGAAGTATTAATCCTGGAGAATTCACTGAAAGATCTAAAGAAGAAGAACTTGCATTACAAAATGCAGGAATTATCTTTGGAAGAGATGAAAAAGTAGGTAATATTAGTTATCCAAAAATTTGTCTTGGTGTTTCCACTGCTTTTGCAGCTGATGAAGATGCAAGACCTAAAGATGCTTTATTACATGCAAGAAGAAATGTTGATAGATTAATCCGTGATACTTATGTAACTATTTACCCTCAATTAAAACGTAACGAAACTGAAGGATATCTTAGTTACGCTCAAGCAGATATTGATACTTTAATAAGTAACAAAATAGACTCTGGTTATATGAAAGAAGGCACTTATCTTCAAGTTGCTGAATCAGATATAGATCCTTATGATTTAAAAATCAATGGGGAAGTATTACCTATAAATGCAACTTACACTATTGGTGTTAACATATATCTTGGAGACATATAATTAAAAAAAATGGAATGAAGGTGAATTTAAATGGCAATAACTATTGACCCAGAGGATAATAGTCATTACATGGCTGAGATTAAGATTGGTGATGATGTAATTGTATCAAACGAATTTAACTTTGATATTACAGAAGAAGGTGGAGATGCAAAATACGTTACTAATAGTCAAGATGCAATAAGATTTGGTAGTAGTAAAAATACATATGAATGGGGAGCAAGTGGTGTTGAACCAGAATTTTATAAACTCCTTTTACAATGCAAGTTAGAAGGAAAATTATTTACTGTTCAGATATTCGATTTTGGTCCTGATGGAAATTACGAACATCAAGGTACTATGAAATTTGCAAAAATCACAGAATTAAACAGATCATTTGGTGATGATGGAGTAACTATAGATGTCTCTGGCAGTGCATTAAGTTTAACCCCGCCAAATTAAAAAAAAAATTTAATCTATTTTTTTCCCTTATTTTTTTTATATACATATAATAATATTATTTTAAACCTTATAAAGGGAGGTCAAAAAATATGGATCAAAAAGATATTCACAACCTTAAACATAGATTTCCAGAAGAGGCTAAATTATTACCTTTAGAATATTTAGATGAAGAAGATAAGATTTTAGCTGAAAAATGTATTAATCAAGAAGAATTTACAGATGAAGAATTAAAAAAATTAAAATTATTACTCGTAAATTACAGACCATATTTCAAAGAATATAATATAGTAGAAAAGAATATAGAAGAAAATTTAAAAATTGTAAAAACATCTGACCAATTATTAAATTTATTAAATAACCCAAATCGTTTTAGAATAGATATGAAATATACAATTGATGGTCAGAAATATTTATTTAAATTAAAAATTAATCCTTTAGAAGATAAAGATTATATATCATTAATTGACAATCAAACACGTGTATTTAAAGATTTAACACAATCTGAAAAGAAAATTTTTGCTAAATCACAGTTAAATCAAAAATTAACACCTGAAGAAGAAAAAATGCAGAAACATATTCAAGATAAAATTAATGAATTATATTTAGACTCTAGTAAAAATGCAGAACAGATTACAGAAATTATTGCAAAAAGTGTTGATTTTGTTGATGATCCAGAAAAAACATATGAAGAAAAATTAGCATTCTGGATGCAAATAGATTTACAACATCGTGTTAACTTATTTTATAAAATTAAAGAAATATTAAACATAGGAAATGAATTAGAAGATGATTTATTTCCATCTATTAGATAGCTTCATAGGAGAAGTCTATTTCCGTGTAAGTAAACACTTACACATAACTATTTCTGAAGTAATAAAAGGTTTCAGAACCCATGACCTCGACATGATAATGTTAATG
This sequence comes from uncultured Methanobrevibacter sp., assembly GCA_900314605.1. GTDB lineage: Archaea > Methanobacteriota > Methanobacteria > Methanobacteriales > Methanobacteriaceae > Methanarmilla. Next base: position 18,938 of record OMVX01000047.1, read on the forward strand.
AGAAAATATGGTGAAGAAATTAAAAATGAATACAAACAAGCTAAAAAAATAAAACAGGAAGCTAAAAAAAATAAATTAGCAAATAAAAGAAGAAGATAAAAATTGAGGTTATTAGCATGGTATTATCACAAGAAGAAATTTTGTTAACCATTGGTGCTAGAGACAATGCTTCTAATGTTGCAGGCAACGTTGATAAAAGTTTTCAAGGAATGGCAAGTAACATCTCACAAGCATTATCCAGTCTAAATTCATCAATGATGAATTTCGGACAAGTATCCGATAATATCATTCAAGGTTTATCAGGTAAATCTGCAATGGATAATATTCTTGGCACAACCACTAAAGCTGAAACAAATAGTGTTTTAATTAAGATGATGACTGAAAGTGAAGAGGCTGCACAGTCCTTAAATAAAACTGTAGATGAAGTAACAGATAAAAGTTTAACCTCAATGCAAGACCTCATACCCGCAATGAATGCATTTAAATCTGCCACAGGTGCTTCAGATAAAGAACTTGAAAGCATAACAGATGAAATGGCAAACTTTGGTGCAGCAGTATTAGCTCAAACAGGTTCAACAGACCTTGCTCAACAGTCCATGATGGATCTAAGTAAAGGTATTAAAGGAGCTTTCGCTTCATTAGATCAATATGGTGTAAGTGAAGAAGCATTAATGCGAACCGGCCTTTGGAGTGGTAAAGAAGATGATGTTAAAGGTTATATGGCTGCGGTTAATGAGGTTATTGGTTCAACTGATGAGTTAATGAAAACTAACCAGGGTCTCGATGCACTTATAGGTAAAGCTTTTTCACGTGCAGGTAAAAAAATTGGTAATGACTTTTTACCCTTCCTAAAAGACATTAAAAAAGGATTCCTAGAATTAGATGATTCATTAGGTGGTGGTCTTACTGCTACTATATTAGCTGTTAGTAGTGGAATAGAAATAGCAAATCAAGCTTTCTGGAATTTATCAACAACTATAAACGGAATAAAAGATCTTAAAAATGCTGGAAGGACTGTAATTAAAATGGTTAAAGATTATAAAAAGGCTAAACAGATTACTGAAGGTCTTGAAACTGCTGGAGAAATAGGTGGGGCTGTGGGTAATGCTGGAGAAAAAATTAGTAAAAGTTCTAAAGGTGTTGAAACAGCAAGCAAATCTACAAGTGTGCTAAGTGGTTCATTGACTAGTATGATTGCCCCATTACTTAAATTAAGTGCTGTTATTATAATTATGATACCAGTAGTTAGTGTAATAGCTGCTGAAGGAATGATATTTGTCAAACTTCTAGGAGAATTAATGAAAGGTTTAAAATTTGATGGTATTAATCTTAAAGATTCCATTAATGGTATCAAGCAAATAGCCGAAGGTATTGCTTGGATTGGTGTTGCTCTTGGTACGATTACCTTTACTGCTTTAATGACTAATATAAGTATTCTAATTAGTGGCATCACTGGTTTCTTATTCGGTGGTTTAGATGTAGCTGTAGCTATTTTAAAACAAGTGAATAGCAAATTAAATGAATTAGGTAATTTGAAAATAAATAAAGATACTGTTGGAAAACTAAAATCATTATCTGATGGTTTAAATTCAATGGCTATGGCTATTTCAAGTTTAACAAAAATAGGAATAGAACAAATAAAATTAAATATATCTAATTTTGTTGCAACCATAACAAGTCTTGGACATGTAACAGACAGTTTAGATACAGCTAAAACAGAGCTTATAAATGCAGGAAAAGCTATTAATGAGTTAGGAACTGGTATAACTCCAATAGATCCAGGAAAAGCTCAAAATATTCAAAATGTTTGTAACAGTCTCGCAAGTGTTGGTGAAGCAATAGGTGCTTTAAGAAAATTAAGAGATGATTACAATTGGGATTTTACAATGGGTAGTATATTCAAAGGTGTTGATATACAAACTGCATTAGAAACAGTTAAAACAGACATTACCAAAGCTAGTAATGCTCTTGCACAATTTACCGGCTTGGCCACAATACCTGAAGGAGTAGCACAGAAAATACAAACAACCGCAAGTACATTAAAATCTGTCGGAGAATCATTTAATACCTTAAGAAGTTTAAGGGATAATTTTAATTGGGATGAAATGATGGGTGGTATATTTAAGGGTCAAGATATATCAGGAGCATTAGACAAAGTAATCTCTGATATTAAGACAGTAGCAACTAAATTAATGAATTTAGGTGATATGTCACCAGTCAATAGTGACATACAAACAAAAATACATGGAGTAGCTAGTGGACTACAAAAACTGAAAGATGCTGTCCCAGTTTTCAAAGATTTCCCGACAAGTGAAGGTTTCAATATTGCAAATGTACAAACAGCTGTTAACAATATTAAACAAATAGCTACACAATTATCCACTCTTTCAAATATTACTTTAACAGAAGGCAGTACCGGTATTTTAGGTACTATTAATTCCGCTTTAACTACATTAAAAAGTACTTTAGCAAATGCAACTGGTTTTTCAGATAGTGCTATACATATTGGTTCTGAAATTGTTAATGGTGTTCAATCTGGTATATCACCTTTACCTTCAACTGTCACTACTCAAGTTAGCACTGCTACTAATAGTGCAGCTAGTGCAGGTTGGACTGGAGGAGCACACATTGGAACTTCTGTAACAAATGGTTTTAAATCTTCATTACAATTAGCTAATGTAATGACAACTGAAATGGGTCATGTTAAATCTGCAGTGGATAGTGGTATTTCTGCTGCTAAAAGTGCTGCAGAAAATGGTGCTAAAGAAATTGTTCAAGCATTCCAAAATGGTGTTAATGTTGGGTCTCCTGGTGATATTGCACGTACAATGAAACAAGAAATGTTATATACAAAAGATTTTATTGTTGGTGCAGGACCTGGTTTAATGTCAGCAAGTTATAGTCTTGCAAAAAATATTGTTAAAAGTTTTGGAAATCCAAGCCTTAATCCTAATTTTTTAGGTTCATCTCTTAGTTTAAATAATCTTGCTACTGTTGTTACATCTCCATCAGCTTCTGGATCTATCAATAAAATTATTAATATTTATGTTTCTGAAAGTGCAGTTAATATAGATGCAAGAAATAAAACTGAAAAAGAAGCTAAACAATTAGGTATTGCTATACTTGAAAGTTTTGATGGTATAACTGATATAAATGTTGCAGGTGACTAAGAATGGGTATGTATGATGATATAGTTAATGGTGTAAGTGAAAACATACAGATTAATGGTTATCCTTTTTATGCTGAGAATATTTCTAGTGATGAACCTTTTAACAGACGTGAATTAAATAGAACTTCTATCCAAGGTGGTACAGAACATGTAAGCTATGGTAAATATATACCTAGAACTTTTAACTTCACTACAACAGTATATCATCCTAAAAATAAACCTAATGTCCATGATAAAATTTTAAAACAAATTGTTACACAACCTGCTGAAATTATTTCACGATATATGGGGTCATTTAAAGCGGAAGTTCAAATGCAAAAAAATATTGAAGAAACTTCTCCTAACCATTTCACTTTAGATGTTACAATTACTGAGATTCCTGGCAAAAAAAGTAATATTAAAGGAGAATCTTTCAAAGTTCCATCTCCAAAGAAAATAAAAATAAATAAAAAATCTGATAAAAAGTCTAAAACAAAATCTGCAAGTAAGAATTCAAATGTTAAAGTTAATAGTAAGCGAAAGTAAATTGAGGGGATAAATAATGGTTATAGCATTAAGTCATTCTGGTTTAGAAGTATATAAAACAGATGATGTAATCAATACCCAACATGAATCTGATAATTCAAATAGTAAAACTGCTGATTCTAAATCTAATAAAACTAATGAAACTAGTAACTCTACTACTAATACATCTGATGATTCTGAAAATGAAGGTTATGTACTTCAAAATGGAAATATCACAGAAATTTCATATTATGATAGATTCTATGAAAATAGTTTTGAATATGATTATGAAGACATATCAGCAAGTGGAGATGCTTCATTTCCCACAGTTAATCAAAAAAAATTTTATAAAGGCAAAAGAGTTTGTTTAAAAAAAGCATATAACCCAAAAAAATGGGATGATTTAAAAACAGTATTACTAGGTTTTATCACAGAACAAACTTACAGTAATGATCATGTTGATTTAGAAATTTCTGGCATGACTAAACTTTTAGATAAAAAAGAAAAATTTGATTTCAAACAAATGAAAAGATCAGAAATTGTAAAAAGTATTATTGAAGCAGCAGGTTTAAAAGCTGAAATAGATATTGGTGATTTGAAAGATGATGTGATTGATTATACTAATATATCATCCTCAGGGTCAGGTGTTGCAGGTGGCGAAGGTGAAAACATTGATGAATTGGTATCTTCTATCTGTGGTAGTGAAACTGATGAACTTACAAAATGTAAGTTGATTCATGAATGGTTACGTAAAAATGTTGTTTACAAACTCTATACATGCAGTCATCATAATAGTGCTGAAGAATGTCTTAAACATAAAGATGGTTTGAATTGTGCTGATACTGCACGATTAACAAGGGCTATGATGTCAAGTGCAGGATTAAAAGCTTATGTTGTTCATGCACCGAACCATTTTTATTGTGTTATAAAAATAGATGGTAAGGAATATGCATCAGACCAAACAGGAAGAGAAAGTCCATCTATGTCCGGGTCTGCATTTAATACCTGTTGGCATGAAAGCTGTAACTGTCGAAGAACATTTCGCCCTGGTGAATATGGAAGTATAAATGGGGACAATCCAAGTTGTTAAAAGGTGATTATTATGGCACATGTTGTAATAGGTTGTGATAACAATAATGGAAAAGACCATGATTTCCAGAATACAGTTGCAAAAGC
>OMVX01000100.1 GCA_900314605.1 uncultured Methanobrevibacter sp.
GGGGTTTGTCAATAATTTAGATTTTTGATATTTTTCCTTATTTTTCTCATTTTTGTAATATTTGGTCTTTATTTTTTGTTTTAAGAATGAAATTGGTTGTTTTTTGTAGGTATTTTTGAGGGTTTTTTAGATCTTGAATCGTAATTTTTATTTAATTTGAATTGCAAAAAGTAATTTGAACATCAGGTTTTTTTGTAAATTTCTGTAGTTTTATGAAAAACTTGTTGTTTTTGATACGGCGTACAGTCTATCTTTATGATGGATTATTGAGTTACTTATTGCATTCTTCGCTCAATATGCTGTGTCTTTTAGATTAATTAATCTTGTAAGGTTGTAAATGGTGTTTCTTAGTTGGATTTCGTTGTCTACTGCATTTTCAGTGGTTCCGATTAATTTCAGAACTCCATTATCACCTTTCAAAAAACCGTTAATGCCTTCACTTCTTGAAAAACGAGTTTTATAATGAATTTTATATCTTTTATTCAAGAATTTTTCAGTCATTTCATAATTAAGGTCTGTAATGTGGAGTGTTAATTGTTTATGCTTGCAATTTTCGATATTTGGACAACCTTTGCACGAATAAGTTTCAAAAAAGTATCTTTTTTTCTTGCAATTGTCTGGAAGACTGTCATCCTTATGAGGTTTTCTGTGTTTGAAGATTTTAACCTTGGTTAATCTCATAAAACGACCAAAAGGACAAATATATCCATTTTTAACTCTTTTGAAATCTTTTTTTGATGAACCTTTTCTTTTTTCTTCATGCCCGTTTTTACGTCTTAATTTGTTATTGTGGTCTTCAGATAATTTTTTAGGCATAATTAATGCATTTATTTTATGTTTAAATACATAATAGAGATTTTCTGTTGAAAAATAACCTGAATCAGCGATTAAAATGTGTTCACGAATTCTTTTTTGTATTTCGCTGTAGTTTCTTCTTTCTCCAAATTCTCTTTGCATTTCAATAAAAAGTTCAATTGTTTCAAAAATATCATTTAAGACGAATTTTAGTGTTTTTCTATCGTTTGATTGAGTTAACAACATTCCAGTCAATATTATATGGTTTTCTGTCATGATTTCCTGCAAATTGAATGCAAAATCATAAATTCCCTTTTTTGTTTTCATCCAACAAGCCTCAGGAAATGAAATAGAAACACTACCAGTTTTCCTTTCATTTAAAATCTTAGTATAAATGTCTAATTTACTGAATATGTTGGTATTGTAGAGATTAATCCTTTTTAAGATTGAATTAATTGTTTTGCACATTTCTTCATCATTTTTATAAAATTCCAATTTCTCTTCTAATCCTTTTATTGTGCGATTAATAGATTTTGGTGTATTATTATGTAATAATTTCCATTCATTCATTAGTTTTAGTCTTTCTACTTCTTTTGGTGTGATTTTGTTGTTTCTGGATGCTCTGACGATTGCGTCTGTTCCATCAACAAATAATTTAACAAAATTTAAGAAATGTAAATCATTTAATAAGACCAATGTGGCTATAAAAACTTTTTTTATTACTTTTGCATCGCTTTTATTTAAAAAATTGGCGAATGAATTGCGTGATGGCTTTAATCCGCAAGTAACGATTAGAAGAAATTTGTCTATGCTAAAACAGTATAAAACTACTATTAAAAGTAGTGTTCTAGGATATGCTGGACGTCCACGTTTGGATTCGAATTCAGAATCCAATTGGTGCATTAAATTTTGGACCATGTTGCTGAATGCAAAATTGGTGATTGTTAACAACATTTTAGGGCAATCCTCATTCTGTTTAAGTTTATTTAAAATACTACCATCTTTATACTCTTTCAATTCCATAATTGGCATGAAAAATCAAAGTATTATTCAGTTTAAAGAATTATTCAGAGGTTTTAATTTTCAATTAAAATTCACTGAAGATTATGGAAATTTAGTGAAAATTAAATTAAACATATAAATTTTATCTAAAAAATTTTATAAATAATTCTTATATAATAATATGTAATTTAAAGTATTTATAATTATTTATATTAAATTTTAAGTAATATTAAACTAAATAAAAGTAATTAAAATAATATACATAAGTTATTTTAAATTTAAAGAATTTTAAAAAGAAAAAATTGTTTTTATTTTGGAGATTTTCCAGGATCTTTTCTCAGGAAAAAAATAAAAAATTGGCAAAATAAAAATTTCCACAAAAATATAAAATAAGACTTTAAAATGAAGTACAAATAAAATAAAGAGCAACTAAATGTAGAAATAAGAAAAATAAGTAGATATATTAAATTAAAGATTTATTGACAAACTCCT
>OMVX01000057.1 GCA_900314605.1 uncultured Methanobrevibacter sp.
ACTTAAAATATAAAAACTATATAAAAAATTAAAAATTTTAATTATTTTTTTTAGAGTTGACAAAAATTTATAAAAAAATTTGCGTCCCACTCTCTTTTTTTTTATTCATATATTATTATGAATTTTTAATGTAATTTTTTCTATAAATCTAATATTTATATAATAGGATATTATATATATATATTACACACTACTTTTTTTATAATATTTTAAAGTATATGCTTTATATTCAATATCTCTTAATTTATTTAAAGGTTTCATTAATTTTTTTCATTTTAATGTTAGAGTATGTCTAAAATTATCCTTGTTCTAGATGATAGTTTATACTTTTTTTAATATTATTTTATCAAATACTATTTTGGATCTCTTACATGGAAAATTTTCACTTTTAATTTCTCTAAAAATTTTTTCTTAATTTTTAGATTGTTTTCAATTTATCTTAAATCTTTAAAATTAGTATGTAAATTGAATTTTTTATTAAAATATTTTTTAAAAAAAGTATAGACCTTTATTTTCTACTAAAATGATTAAAAACAGAAATATGCAGCCGCCGGGATTCGGACCCGGGTTGCTGGCTTGGAAGGCCAGAGTAATAACCAGACTATACCACGGCTGCATCTATGCGGCGTCCGGGATTTGAACCCGGGTCTCTAACGTGGCAGGCTAGAGTCTTAACCAGGCTGGACTAACACCGCATTTAAAATATAATATCCAACATAATTATGTATGATTACATCATATATAAAGCTTTTGTTTTTTCATTCTTTTTTATTTATTTTTTAGATTTTTTTTATTTTCTTCAAATTTTAATTTATATTTTATTCTATTTTATAATTCTTATTAAAATTTAGATTTAGATTAATTTTTATTATTATTTTTTTTATTTTTATTCAATTTATGCATATTTTATTTTTTTTATAAATCCGTGGTCTTTTTATTTTCCTAATATTCTTTATTGTATATTATTTTTTTTTCAAATATTAATCATATTCTTTAGTTATTTTATATTAAATATTATAATTTTAATTGTTATTTAATAACATTTAAATAATATAAAATTATATATAGATTTGGTAAAATTAATTAATTTTTATTTTAATTCATTAATTTTGTTTTTAATTAACTTTCTTTACTAAATTGTAGTTTTATATATAAATAAATTAAAATTTTACTTAATTGATTAAAAAATTTATTAATTTAATTGTTTTTATTCTTAAATTATTATAATATTTTTTAAGAAATATATTCATAAATCTTAATATTTGAGGTAATACCTTTTATAAAATGTTTGTTAGTTATATTATTTTTTAGCTAAAAAATAACTAATTGGTGAAGAAAATGATAGATTTAAATAGTTTTATACCTTTTTTAGGACTTTTATTTTTTGGGAACATAGAAAATTTAATTTTAGCATCTCAAGGAGTGGTTGTAGGTGCGAATCCTAAGAAACTTGCTTTGTGCAGTATTTTAGCAGTATCTTCTTGGTTGATTATAGGTACATTTGCTACAACTATTGCAATTAAATATGCTAATATTATAGAGTTTATTGGTGGTTTTGCTATATTTGTTTTAGGAGCTCAATCTATGCTTAAAGCGGCTCATATTTTGAATTAGATTTTTTAGGTGTTTATTTATGGCTTTTAATAAAATCAAACCATTTTTACCATTAATAATCTTTGGTAATATTGAAAACTTAGTACTTTCTTCTCAAGGTGTTATAGCAGGTGTAAACCCACTTATTTTAGCTTGTTTATCTTTAACTTTTGTTGCTTTTTGGTTATTAGTAGGTACTTTCGGTACTAGAATTGCTATAAAATATGCAGATATTATTGAATTTATTGGTGGTTTTGCTATATTTGTCTTAGGTATACAAGCAATGTTAACTGCATTTGGAATTTTATAACTTTTTTCCTTTTTTATATTTAACTTATAAATAAAATATTATTAGCTAATTAAGTATATATCAATAAATTAACTTTATTTTCTAATAAATAATATAAATTAATAATAAATATTTAAAAAATATATATTAATTAATTAAATTCAATAAAATGATTACATTGTCTTCTCAATCAATATTAATTAAATAAAATAAGATAATTTACATTCAATAAAATGATTATCACAGATTTTAATTAAAAATTAAATAAATAAAATAAGATCATTTAATTTTATTAAATGATTAATATTGACTTAATCAAATTATTTAAATAAAATAAGAATATTTAATTTTAATAAAATGAATATCATAGAATTTAATTAAAAATTATTAAATAAAAAAAAGATAAATTAATAATCTAAATAATGGTTAGATTATTTAACTGATTCTATTTTTCCACTTTTTTCTGGTAGTTTTGTTAATATCGCTGGAATTCCAAGTAATATTATTAAGACTATTGTTTGGATAATAATAGATGTTAAGTTCTTTCTTGATATAATTCCATAAATTCCATTTAACCAAAGGCCAATAAATATTATTGGAATAATATATTTTATCAAATATACCCACCAGTTACCTAATTTTCTTTTTTTATTCTTATTAATAATTTTAAGTAATTTATTAGGGTTATAGAACCATCCGAATACTATACATTCAAGTATTATTACTAATAATATTCCAAATTCATTTATAAATTTATCTACAATTTGTACTAAATTTTCTCCCATACCTGTTGTAAATATAAGAGACATAATAAATCCTATTAAACATAATATACTAACAACACGTTTCCGCTTAATTTTAAATTTACTTGTAATTCCATTGGATAATGGTTCAAGGATTGATATTATAGTGGTAATTCCTGCTAAAAATACACATAAAAAGAATAATGGTCCGATAATATATGAGAAAGTCCCCATATTGTTAAAAACAGTTGGGAAAGCTATAAATATAAGGCCTGTTCCTTCAGTAACTACTTTTTCAACAGGTACATGTTCTGTTAATGACATAAATCCAAGTATTGAAAATACTCCTATTGCTGTAAATAATTCAAAACTACAATTAGCAATTGTAACTATAGTTCCATCTTTTACAATATTAGGTTCTTCAGGTAGATAACTTGCATATGTTGTTATAACACCCCATCCTAAACCTATTGAAAATAAAATCTGTCCTGCAGCTGCAAGCCATATATTTAAATTTAAAAGGGTATTCCAGTCTGGATTAAATAATTCTATAACACCTGCAGAAGCACCAGGAAGTGTTAAACAATAAAATACAATAATGGCCATAATTCCTATTAATGAAGGTATAAAAATTTTACAGATTTTTCCAATACCACTATTTAGATTTTGATGTGATATTCCCCAGATTAAAACCCATATAAAGATTAAACTACCTAGAATAGGCCAAGAAATCTGCGTTAACCCATTTATAGAGTTTGAACTATGAAGTAATGTTTGTGAGAAAAATATATCAGGATTTGCTCCCCATCCTTTTGTAAAACTTATTATGAAATATATTAAATCCCATCCTACAATGACAATATAATATATTAGTATGAGGAATGCGGCAAAACTAATTAACCAACCTATATATTCAAATGGTTTTTTTATTTTTTTATATAGCTGTGGTAATGATGTTTTAAATTTTACTCCTACTGCATATTCTAAAAAATAAAAAGGTAATGCCATTATTAAAATTGAGGTAATATAAGGTATTAAAAAAGCTCCTCCTCCATTACTGTATACAACATAGGGATATCTCCATATATTTCCAATTCCAATAGCCGATCCAATCAATGCCATTATAAATGCTAAAGAGCTATTCCATTCATTCCCCTTTTTATTTTTTTCATTCATTTTTTCACCTTAATTAATTCATATTATTATTCTTTCCTTCCAATAGCACATACCCACTTAGTATTTGCTTTAGTAAATGTAGTAACATCTTTAAAACCTGTATCTGCAAGCATTTGTCCTAATTCATCTTCAGATGGAACATACATATCTAAAAGTTTCATTCTTTCTCCTAATCTTTCTTCAATATGACCATCATTTACTTCCTCATTACAAATGAAAATTGCACCATCCCTTTTAAGTACACGTTTTATTTCTTTTAAATCTTCTTTTAAATCTGGCCAAAAATAAATAGTTTCAAATCCTGTTACTATATCAATACTTTCATCTTCAAAAGGAATATTAGACACTGATCCTTCTAAAATTTCTACTTGTCCGGTTTCAATGCCTTCTGAATTGTATTTTATTGATTCTTCAACACTTTTTTTAGAATAATCCAATCCATATATCTTATTTTTACTCATTGAAGAAAATCTTTTAACGTTTACTCCCCCACCACATCCAATATCAAGGATTATATCATCTGGGCAAATATTTAAATGACTAACTCCCCACTGTGCAAGTTTTTCATGAGATTTATTCATTCTTTTAATCATCTTTTCTCCAAGATCTCCTTCTGGTTTACGACAATTCTTTACTAATTTATCGGATTCCTCTTTTTTTATTTTATCGTAATCCACTTCTTCTTTATTATTCTTTAATGCGGTCATTATATTACCTATTAATTATTATTTTAATACAAATTCAATATAATATTATTATATAATCATTTAATTATAAAATTTTTTTTGTTTGTTTTGAAATATTTAAAATAATTATTTTTATTTTTTTTTTTTTTTTTTTTTTTTTTTTTTTTTTTTTTTTTTTTTTTTTTTTTTTTTTTTTTTTTTTTTTTTTTTTTTTTTTTAATATATTTTTCAATAGGTCCAATTTTCTAAAATCATTTTTTTCTTTAATAATGTTAATATAAAAGTTTATAATAATTTTTTTAATATATAGACTCTTAACTTGTAAATTGATACTTTTTATTCTTTATTTCTTAATAAAATTCTATAATTAATTTAAAATTAATATTTTAATCCATTAAAAATTTAGCTTTTATAAAAATAGTTATAAAAATAGTAGTTTAGTATAAAAGTAGTAGTTTAGTATAAAATTAGTAATATTGTTTTTATAATATTTTTAGAGATAGATAATAATCTATCTCTAATTATTTTAATCTCTTTGAGATTACATCATTGGAGGCATTCCACCTGCTCCACCCATAGCCGCTGGGTCAGGTTCTGATGCGGTAGATGCAATAACATCATCAATTCTTAAGATCATTTCAGCCGCTTCAGAAGCAGATTGGATTGCTTGTTTTTTAACACGTTTAGGTTCAATTACTCCAGCTTCTTTCATATCAGTAACTTCACCATTAAATACGTTTAATCCCATAGTATTAGATTTTTCATGAGCAGCTCTTAAGTCTACTAATGAATCAATACTGTCAATACCTGCATTTTCAGCTAAGGTTTTAGGAACAACTTCTAAACTTTCTGCAAATGCATTTACAGCTAATTGTTCTCTTCCACTGATAGATTCAGCATAATCTTTTAATTTTTTAGCGATTGCTACTTCAGGAGCTCCTCCACCTGCAACAACTTTACCATCTTCAACAGTTGCAGCAACTACACCAATTGCATCTTCCATTGCTCTTTTAATTTCATCTGCAATATGTTTAGTACTACCTCTAATAAGGAGGGTTACAGCTTTAGGTTCGCTACATTCTTCAACAAAGATCATGTCTTCACCAGAGACTTTTTTCTCTTCAACAGATCCAGCTGAACCTAAATCTCCTGCAACTAAGTCTTCTACATTACTTACAACATTTGCTCCAGTAGCTTTGGATAATTTTTCAATATCTGATTTTTTAACTCTTCTTACAGCTAAGATTCCAGCTTTTGATAAGTAGTGTTGAGCTAAGTCATCAATACCTTTTTGACAGAATAAAACATTTGCTCCAGCATCAGAAATTTTATCAACCATTTCTTTTAACATGTTTTCTTCTTGTTCAATAAATGCTTGCATTTGACTTGGGTCAGTTATTCTGATTTCTGCATCAACTTCTGTTTCTTTAACTTCAATAGCAGAGTTAATAAGTGCAATTTTAGCATCTTTAACTGAATCTGGCATACCTTGGTGTACTCTTTCTTTGTCTACAATTACACCTTGAACGAGTTCAGTTTCTTCAACAGATGCTCCTTCTTTTTTCTCTATTTTAATATGGTCGATGTCAACTTTACCATCTTCAGCAACTTGTTCAACAGCTTCAACAACGATTTTTGCAAGAGGTTCACGAGCTTTTTCAGTTCCTTTACCAGTCATTGCAGTAATTGCTACTTTGTTTAACATTGCAGTATTAATATCATCTATTGCAATTTCTTCTAAAATTTCTTGTGCTTTATCAGCAGCTTGTCTGTATCCCATTGCAATAATTGTTGGGTGAATATCCATATCTAATAAATTTTCAGATTGTTTTAATAATTCTCCTGCAATAATAACAGCAGTGGTAGTTCCATCTCCTACTTCATCTTCTTGAGTTTTTGCAACTTCAACAAGCATTTTTGCTGCTGGGTGATCTATATCCATTTCTTTTAAGATAGTAACTCCATCGTTAGTTACTACAATATCTCCAAGTCCATCCACTAACATTTTGTCCATACCTTTTGGACCTAATGTAGTTCTTACGGTTTCAGCTAAAACTTTTCCAGCTAAAATATTATTTCTTTGTGCATCTCTACCAAGTAATCTGTTAGTACCTTCTGGTAAAATAAAAATAGGTTGACCTTGTTGTGCCATCCTTTCACCTCTATATTTTTAAAATAATATTATAATCATTCTAAATAGTAAAATTGTATTTAGTTGATTTTTTTGATGTTTTTTAGAGTATTTCCTTTTTTTTATTATTGATTTAATATATAACTATTTAAGTAAAATTTCCATACTCCTTTTATTAATTTTACAATTATGAAAATTTTTTAATAAAAAAACATCTTATATACAACTGAGTTTAAGGTTATATAAATACTTTATGGTTAAAAGTAAATTATTGTAACTAAAATTTTAAAATCATTATAATATTATTTAAATTCTTTAAAATTATTATTTTTTATATTTATAATATTAAATTTAATAGTATCTAATAAAAATTGTTATAATAAATTTTACAATAAAACTAACATTAATATTCACTCATTAATAAATAATATGTCTATTTTTTTAATAATTAGTTAAATAGTTTATTTTTAATAAAAATATTTTCTATATTTTAAGATATTTCATACTTTTATATCTTAATTTTTTTTTTACTTATTTTATTTATTTTATTTATTAATGAATTAATTCATTTTAGTTTAATAAAAATTTCATTTTTTAAGATTTTTGAATTTTATCTATATATTTAATAATATATTTATCTAAATTCAAATTCTTAATTTTGTAAGGGTTAAAAATATATACTTTTATATGTTTTGAAAAACAATTATTATAATATCATATATTAATTTATTTAGTTTTTAGCTAAATTAATTAAAGTAATTGGAATTCAATTTATGAATTTAAAATTTTTTATAATTGAAAATATTGGATTATTTTTTTAATAATAAAATTTTAAATTTTTATTAAGCTTGTTTGTTTTATCAAACAATAATAAAATAAATTTATATAATTCTAATATTTCATTAGTTATTAATAATTATGGTGTGATTTTATGGTAGGAATCGTAGGTTATGGTGCTTATGTACCTTCTTATAGGATTAAGGTAGAAGAAATTGCCAAAGTATGGGGTGATGATCCTGAATCCTTTAAAAGTGGATTAGTTGTTAATGAGAAATCCGTACCAGCTCCTGATGAAGATGCTGTTACTATATCTGTTATGGCTGCTAAAAATGCTTTAAAAAGAGCTCAAATTGATTCTAAAAAAATTGGAGCTGTTTATGTTGGTTCTGAATCTCATCCATATGCAGTAAAACCAACTGCTACTATTGTTGCTGAAGCAATTGATGCTACTCCAAATTTAACAGCAGCTGATTTAGAATTTGCATGTAAAGCAGGTACTGCAGGAATTCAAATGAATATGGGTTTAGTTGAATCTGGTATGATTGAATATGGTTTAGCTGTTGGAGCTGATACTTCTCAAGGAGCTCCAGGAGATGCATTAGAATACACCGCTTCAGCAGGTGGAGCAGCTTATATTATAGGGCAAAAAAATACTATTGCAGATATAGAAGAAACATGTAGTTTTACTACTGATACTCCTGATTTTTACAGAAGAGAAGGTCAAAATTATCCATCACATGGTGGAAGATTTACAGGTAAACCAGCATACTTTAAACATGTTGAAGGTGCTGCAAAAAGAATGTTTGAATTAACTGATACTACTAGTAAAGATTATGATTATTGTTGTTTCCATCAACCAAACGGTAAATTTTATTTAAGAGCAGCTAAAAAGTTCGGATTTTCTAAAGAACAATATCAATATGGTTTATTAACTCCTGATATTGGAAATACTTATTCCGGTGCTGTTCCTTTAGGTTTATCTAATATTTTAGATCATGCTAAAGCTGGAGATAGGTTATTTATTGTAAGTTATGGTTCTGGTGCTGGTAGTGATGCTTTTGTTATGGAAGTTAATGATAGAATTGAAGAAGTTAAAGATTTAGCTAATAAAACTTCTGATTATATTGCTGAGAAAAAATATCTTGATTATGCAGTATATGCTAAATATAAAGGTAAAATTAAAATGTCATAGGGGTGTAAATATGAGAGATGTAGCTATTATAGGTGTTTCACAAACAAAATTTGGAGAACTATGGGACGCTTCATTTAGATCCCTTATTGCAGATGCAGGTTTAAGTGCTATTGAAGATTCTAATATTGCAGGTGATGATTTAGATGCAATGTATGTTGGAAATATGTCATCAGGTTTATTTGTAAACCAGGAACATATTGCCTCACTTATTGCAGATCATATGGGTTTAAACCCTATTCCATGTACTAGGGTAGAAGCAGCTTGTGCATCAGGAAGTCTTGCTTTAAGACAAGGTATTTTAGCTGTTGCTTCAGGTTATCATGATGTTGTAGTTTCTGCAGGTGTTGAAAAAATGACTGATGTTGTAGATGCAACACCAGCTATTGCAACTGCATCAGATATAGAATGGGAAGCTCAGCAAGGTGCTACTTTCCCTTCATTATATGCGATGATTGCTAAAAGACATATGCATGAATATGGTACTACAAGAGAACAACTTGCAGAGTTTGCTGTAGTTGCTCATCATAACGCATCACACAATCCAAGAGCTCAATTCCCATTTGAAATTACAGTTGATAAAGCATTAAATGCTACTATGGTTGCAGATCCATTAACATTATTTGACTGTTCACCAGTCTCAGATGGTGCTGCTGCTATAGTTTTATGTGCTGCTGAAGATGCTCATAAATACACTGATACACCAATCTATGTTAAAGCTTCACAACAGGCATCTGGTACAATTGCATTACATGATAGAAAAGATGTAACTACTCTTGATGCAACTAAATATGCATCACAAAAAGCATATAAACAAGCTGGATTAAGTGTAAAAGATATAGACCTTGCTGAAGTTCATGATTGTTTCTCAATTAACGGTATTTTAGCTATTGAGGATTTAGGATTTTGTGAGAAAGGTCAAGGTGGAGTAGTTGTTGCAGATGGTCAAACAAGAACCGATGGTGATTTCCCTATTAATCCATCTGGAGGACTTAAAGCTAGAGGCCATCCTCTTGGTGCAACAGGAATTGCTCAAGCAGCAGAAGTTGTATGGCAATTAAGAGGAGATGCTGGTAAACGTCAAGTAGAGGGTGCTGAAGTCGGACTTACTCAAAATGTTGGTGGTACAGGAGGAACCTGTGCTGTACACATATTTGGTAGAGAACCTAATAATAATTAGGTTTTTTATCACATTTTTCTCTTTTTTTTTTTAATTATTTAAGAACAAAAATATTATTAATGCTATTTTAGATTTTCATTTGTTTTTTAACTTTTTTTAAATATACTTTTTACTTTATTTAGATGCAGTAGTATATTCATAGTCCTCTCCAAATATTAATTTATCAATATAGTCCATATCTACATTATCTTCAATTAATTGTGCTAATTGTTCAAGAGCATTATCGAGACTGTCTTGGTATGGATCCCTTGTACCTTCATCTAATTTTAATCCTTTATTTGCCCTTATGTAATTTAATAAGCTTTTACGTAAAGTGTAATTGTGGAATATTCCATGAACATAAGTTCCAAATACATTAGATTCTCCACATGCTCCATCAAACTTAGTGTTAAAATTATTTCCTACTCCCTCTTCTACTATAAATAATGGATTTGTAGTATTTATTGATGAATTAATAATTGTACTTGTACCTTCATGCTGTTCGTATCCAGTTAATTGTTCATTATAAAGATTTTTAAATATGATTTTTGCAAGTCCACATAAGTCTTTATTTTCAGGTACATGTAGTTTTGTTTGGCATGCTGCTTTTATATTATTTTTATATTCTGTTTTTATATCAAGTAGTCCAAGACCAGGTACATGTTTAAGATGAGATTCTTTCATATTTTCATCAACTAATTCCTGACCTAATATTTGATAACCACCACAAATTCCAATTACAGGTATTTGTTTAGATTTTTCTATAATTTTATCTGCTAATCCACTATCTATTAATGCTTTTGCATCCGCTGTTGATGTACGTGTACCTGGAATAATTATCATATCAACATTATCAAGTTCACTTGGCATATCATAAACAGACACCATTTTTATACCTACATCTTCTTCTGCTTCAAAAGGATCTATATCTGTAAAGTTAGCTATTTTAGGTAATTTTATAACGGCAATTATAATATCTTTTTTACTGTTATCTTTTTCAAGGAACTTATGGTCTGCTAGGGATTGTGAATCTTCTTCAGGTAATTTAAGACTTTTATCAAAGGGTATCACTCCTAAAACTGGGGCTTTAATAATTTTTTCTAATTTTTCAATTCCTGGGATTAATATATCAAGGTTTCCTGAAAATTTATTAATTATCACAGCTTTAAGTCGTGCATGATCTCTTTCATCTAGTAATGCAAATGTCCCAGCAATTGCAGCAAAAACTCCACCTCTATCTATATCTGCTACAAGAACCACATTACAATCAGCCATATGTGCTACTTCCATATTTGCAATATCTTCTTCCCTCATATTTATCTCAGATGGAGATCCTGCACCTTCAATAAATATAATGTCATATTTTTTGCTGATTCTTTCATATGATTCATGCATTACCCTTATAGCCTCTTGTTTAAAATCATGTTGATATGTGTAGAAATCCATATCATCTACTACTTTACCTTGAATAATAACTTGTGAAATAAATTCCCCTTTAGGTTTAAGTAAAATAGGATTCATATCTATTTCTGGTTCTATTTTAGCTGCTAATGATTGTAAATATTGGGCAACAGCCATTTCACCATTTTCTTTTGTAGTATATGAATTCAGTGACATGTTTTGGGATTTAAAAGGAGCTACTTTATATCCTCTTTTCATATATATTCTACATAAGGCAGTTACAAGTAAACTTTTTCCTGCATTTGATGATGTACCTTGAATCATTAGTGCTTTAGCCATATAATTACCCTTATCTTTTATTACTTTAAATTTTTCTTTTTTTTTTTAATTTTGACAAAATTTAGTTTTTTGCAGTATAAAATTTAGATTTTTACAGTATTAATTATAATTAAAAAATAATTTAATAATAAATAAATTTATTAAATATATAAATTATTATTATATTATAATATTATATTATTTAATTAAAGTAAATATGTATTTTATTAAATCTTATTTGATTTATTTAATATTTATAAAAAAATCAATTTAATTTTTATTAGAGTAATATATTTTAATTACTTTTATTTACTAAAACAAAAATCTTTTTATACTAATGTAACATATTTAATAATGTATGATTATATAGGTATATAATAGAATTACAAAAATTTATTATTTACATTTTATTTTAAATTAATTTTTATGAGGTTTATTTATGGACTTAAAAAAGGATTCTTCAATTGAAGAAGAAGAGGTTTTAAAAGAAAACCCTTCAAAAGATGATGAAAAAGTTGAAGTTGTAGATTCTAAAGATGAAGATAAAGATGTAATTTTAGAACCTCTAATCGATGATGAATCAGAAGATTCTCAAGAAGAAATCACTTCAAATGAAAATAAAGAGAAAGATGAAGAATTTATTCCCGAAACAGAAAAATTAGGTCCTATGGTTGATTATGAATCTATTAAATCTAGTAAGGATATTGATATTCCTTTACTTTTAATAGATCAAGTTATAGGTCATGAAGAAGCTGTTGAAACTATTAAAAAAGCAGCTAAGCAAAGAAGAAATGTTCTTTTAATAGGTAATCCTGGTGTAGGAAAATCTATGCTTGCAAAAGGTATGGCAGAGTTATTACCTCCTGAAGTATTACAGGATGTACTTGTATATCCTAATCCTGATGATCAGAATAATCCTTTAATAAGAACAGTTCCTGCTGGTCAGGGTAAAATTATCGTTAATAATAATAAAGCTTCTTCTAAAGGATATGAAGAAAGGAAATCTTTAATTATTATGTTTGCTATTGCAGGGGTTTTAGTTTTAGGATTCTTCTATAATGCATTACTTGAGTCAATTATTGCAGCAGCATTTATATTTTTAATTGGACTTCAAATTAAGCCTAAAACTTCTTCATTAGGTCCTAAATTATTAGTCAATAATGCTGATAAAAGATTTGCACCATTTTTTGATGGAACTGGTTCTCATGCAGGTGCTCTTCTTGGTGATGTAAGACATGATCCATATCAGTCTGGTGGTTTAGGAACTCCTCCACATGAACGTGTAGAACCTGGAATGATACATAAAGCTCATAACGGTGTTTTATATATTGATGAGATAGGTACTATGAGTATGAAAACGCAACAAGAACTATTATCTGCAATGCAAGAAAAACGTTATGCTATTACAGGTCAAAGTGAAAACAGTAGTGGAGCAATGGTTCGTTCTCAGGCAGTTCCATGTGACTTTGTATTAGTTGCTTCAGGTAATATCAAGGTTTTAGAAGGAATGCACATTGCAATGCGTTCAAGAATTAGAGGATATGGTTATGAAGTTTATATGAAAGACCATATGGATGATACTGATGAAAATCGTAAAAAACTTGTTAGATTTGTAGCACAGGAAATAAAAAATGATGGTAGAATTCCTCCATTTGATACAACTGCTATGGATGAAATTATTCTTGAAGCTAAACGTAGAGCAGGTAAAAAAGATTCATTAACTCTTAAACTTAGGGACTTAGGAGGTCTAGTACGTTCATCTGGTGATGTTGCTAAAGAAGAAGGTGCCTCATTAGTAACTGCACAACATGTTGTAAAAGCAAAAAGATTTGCAAGAACTCTTGAACAACAGATGGCAGATATGTCTATTCAAAACAGGAAAGATTATGCAATGTTTACTTCTGAAGGTGGAAGAATAGGTATGGTTAATGGTTTAGCTATTATCGGTGATAGAAGCGGTATTGTTATGCCTATTGCTGCGGAAATGGCTCCAGCAAACAGTAAAAATGAAGGTAAAATTATTGTATCTGGTAAATTAGGAGATATTGCTGAGGCTAGTGTTCATAATATTTCAGCTATCATTAAAAAATACACTCAAACTGATATATCTGATTATGATATTCATGTACAATTCCTTCAAGCATATGATGGTGTTGAAGGAGATTCAGCTAGTGTTTCTATGACTGCGGCAGTTATTTCTGCAGTTGAAGGTATTCCTGTTGATCAATCTGTAGCTCTTACTGGTTCATTAAGTGTTCGTGGTGATGTAATGCCTATTGGTGGAGCTACTGGAAAAATAGAAGCTGCAGCTGAAGCAGGTATTAAGAAAGTACTTATCCCTAAATCTAACTTAGGTGATGTTATGATTGAGGATAGATATAAAGAAATGGTTGAAATTGTTCCAATTGAAACTATTGATGATGTACTAGATAATATCTTAATTAATGGTTCTAGAAAAGATAAATTAATGGCTAAAATTAAAGAAATTAGGGAATCTGTTAGTGATACTGTTTCTGAAATGTCAAGAAACACACCACAAGCAAACTAATTTCTATTTTTAATTTTTTTCTAAACTTTTATTTTATTTATATCTTTTAGATTCCCATACACTTTGAATTATTACAGATTTACTTTTATCTATTGCAATAATTATGATTAATTCTTTATTGGAATAGTTTTCTGATGGATAATATAATTTAAATTCATTTCTTTTATCCTGTTCTATGTCTATAGGATCCTCATTTAAGAGTACTTTTTTAATATACTCCTCATTTATACCTCGTGATTGCTCTCTTTTAAAACAGTGTCTTGTAAATATTAAATTATTTCCATTTAAATTCATAAGAATTTCATCAACATCAGAAATAGAGAAATTAGCTTTTTGATTCATTATTTTTATCCCTTTTAATCTTTATTTTAATTTAATTAATATCTTAATAATTTTTTCTTTTTTTTTTTATTTGAAATTTATAATTTTTCAAATTTAATATCATTAACTATTTTTTTATTCCTTAATATTAATTACAATAATTAAAATTTTATTAATAGATTTAAATTTAATCTTTATTTAAGTTTCTTAAATTTTATATATTTATCATAATGTAATTACTTTTTTATATTTAAATTGAAAATATATTTATAATTCTAAATTATAATATATTATAAAATTTTTTTTATAAGTGATTTTATGAATGAAGAAAATAGTAATATGATTCATGATGTTAGAGACAGACCTCCAATTTTAAAATGGTTTTTACTTTCTTTGCAACATGTATTTGCAATGTTTGGAGCAACTGTTTTAGTTCCAATTATTGTAAATTCATCGTTCATGCTCAAGTTTTAACTGTACCTGTTGCTTTATTATGTTCAGGTTTGGGTACTCTTATTTATATTCTATGTACTAAAGGAAAGAGTCCAGTCTATTTAGGGAGTTCTTTTGCTTTCATTACTCCAATAATTGTAGGATTTAGTATGGCTGGAAAATCTGGCGTATTAAGTGCATTAATAGTTGTTGGTTTAGTATATGTGCTTATTGCATTAATTATACATTTCGTTGGTAAAGATTGGGTAAATAAATTACTACCTCCTATTGTTGTCGGGCCAATGATTATGATTATTGGTTTATCATTAGCACCTAATGCAATTAGTCAAATAAGATTAGATTAAGCTGTTATTTCCACTAATAATCTTATTGTAGCCTTTGTTGCTTTTCTAGTCACCATTTTAGCTGCAAGGTCTAAAAAGGGAGTAAGGGTTATTCCATTTTTATTAGGTATTATTGCAGGTTATATTGTCTCACTATTTTTAGGCATGATTGATGTAACTCCTATTAAACAGGCAAGTATTTTGTCTATCCCTTATTTTTATATTCCACTTATAAATTATCAATTGGTATTTCTCGTAATGATGAAACCCTAGAACCTAATGTATATTATTATAACGTACCAGATTCTATTGAAGATAAAGAAGTATTTCTTATTGATCCTATGCTTGCAACTGGGGGAACTTTATCTTCAACAATTGATAAATTAAAAAATGACCAGTAAGCAAAATTAAATTATTGTGTATTGTTGCTTCACCAGAAGGAATTGATTATATTGAAAAAAATCATCCTGAAGTTAAAATATTCTGTGCTGCTGTAGATGATAAGTTGAATGATAAGGGATATATTCTACCAGGTCTTGGAGATGCTGGTGATAGACTATATGGTCATTAATAACTTTTCATATTTTTTTCATAATTCTTAGTTTATTTTTATATTTATGAAAATTTTTTACTATTATATAAATCTAAAAGTTTTAACTTTGTATCTTTTAATTGTAAGTAAATTTTCTTTTTTTAAATCTTTTTCATATAATTATAAATTGAAATTACTTGTTATTCATTAGTTTCTAATGTCTTTTATTATTTTTGTGTTTACTAATTAAATATGGGTTGGCTCTATCTAAAAGTAATTCATTTAGTTTTTCTTCACTAATTAATGCATTATCATATGATAATTCAAGTAGTCTAATGTAATTTCCTATAACTAATTCTTCATAATTGGTATATGATTCATATAACTGACTTGTAAAACCTAGTTTTGTTGCATTTTTCATAATTTGTGGTAGGTAATTTAAACAT
>OMVX01000049.1 GCA_900314605.1 uncultured Methanobrevibacter sp.
TACTATTTCTAAATTAAAAATAAAGAAAAATTTACACGTTAAAATTTAGTGTCACAATAAATATTGAAAATTCAAATCACACAAGTTTTTGAAAGTGCCGAAAATTTTATAAAATATAACTCCCTAAAACCAGTCAAAATATAGCTAAATATTCAGAAATTAAATTAAATTAAATTAAATTAAATTAAAAGAATATTGAATATTTATTTTTAATAAAAAAATATAAAAAAAATCTAAAATTAAAATAAGAAATAAATTAATATTAATTTATAAAAAACTGAATAAAAAATAAAACATCAATTAACAAAAAAACTATTTATATTTTAAACCGAAGAATAATAAAACTAAAATAAAAAAATAAAAGAAATTACTGTTTATTATTTTTAAAAAATATTTTTAGATTATTATCATCATCTAATGAGTCAAATACCTTTGAGATTATATCATCTACTTCTTTTTGATTTAAATCTTGACTTTCTATAGGTTCTTCAAGAGAAAAGTCCTCAAAGATAAATTTATCAAATGAATCCTCTTTAACTAATGGTTTTGACTCTAAAATAAAATGGATAATATTTTCATTTAAAATATCATTTTCTCCATCTAAATATCCATCAACTACATCAGGATAATTATCTGCAATTTTATCTGCAACCCTCTTTCCATTATCATATTCTTCAAGGTATATGTATAGTTCAAATAAATCAATTAGTAAATCAAGATTATTTGGAAAAATCTTTAAGGCATTATTAATTTCATTTATTGCTTTTTTATATTCTTTTGAAAATATGCAAGAAGAAATATATTCTCTCCAAATAAATATATCATTATTATTAATACTAAGTACCTTAGAGAATGCATCCATAGCTTTTAAATCATAATTATTTATAAATAATATTTGTGCTTTAAACTTCCAACCATTATAATTTATCTCATCAATAGAAATTACCTTATTAAAAATATCATATGCTTTTTCATATTGACCTAGTTTTATAAGGGCAAATCCTTTAAGATTTAAAACCTGAGTATTATCTGGTTTATCAATGATTATTTTATCTAAATATATTATTGCCTCAGAATATTTTTCAAAATTAATTAAAAATTCTGCTTTATTCAAATTTAAAACAAAATCATTCAAATCTAAACCATCTAATATTGAAAATGATTCTTCTAAAAACATGTCAATTTCAATTTCATTTAAATTTAATCGAACATACTTTTCAAAATATTCAACTATATTATAAAATTCCCCTTTTGACAAATGAGAATATATCAGTAAGGGTAAAATTTTATCAAGTTTGTAATTTTTTTGATATAAATCTAAACAAAGATTTATAGAATTATCATAATCACCATTTTCATAATATTCATAGGCTTTAACAAGATCTTCTATAATAATTCCTCCCAAATATTATATAAAAAAGTTTAATTTAGTAATAGATAAAAATTAATGAAAAATATGTATGACAAATAATTATCATTATTTAATAGGTTTAAACAATAAAATATTATTTAATATATCTAATTATAATTAAGTTTTAAGTATACATGTTTAATCATCATCATTATAATATTTATTTTTATAGGAATGTTTTAATATTTTATCAATATCCTCTTCAATTAAATTTCCATTAGAATCAAAATGGAATAATTCATCTAAATCTACATCTTCAATAATATTATCCTTTTGTTCAACTAAATAATTATCTTCTGGAATATTATAATCATCTACTAAAATAGGTACACTAGATAAATCATCAATATCCATATCAAACCCTTCAAATAATTTATTATCTAATTCATAATTATTATTATCATCTGAATCTTGAATAAAATCATCCATAGTAGTATTATCCTCGTCGTCATAAATATTATCAGGATTATTTATGTAATTACCATCATTATTTGAAGTAGAATTAAAATTTTCTATACTCTGGGTCTCCATATCATTAGTGGAACTTAAATCCTCATTAACAATATTATACTTTTCACCATTACCATCAATAGAACTTAAATCAACTTCATTAAGATTATTATCATAATCTTCATCTAAATCATTAAGATTAAATTCATTTTCCTCTGGATTATAGTTATCATATATCTGCTTATCCATTTCAGATAAAAAGTCATTTAACAGATTATCATCCTTATTAGATTTAGAAGATTGTTCCTGCGGATTTAAATAATTTTCATTAGTACCTTCATCAGATTGGTATAAATAATTTTCATCATCTTTTAGATTAGTTGAATTTGAATCATCATAAATATTTTGAGATGAAACATTATCAGATAAATCTTTAATATCTGATTTTAATTCTAATGCAGTTCTAAAACTTAAATCTTCTATAGGAATACTCTCATCAATTTCATCTTTATAAGTATTATCCTTTAAAATTCCCTTATCATATTTTAAAGAATCATCATAATAACCATCATATAGATTATTTTCATTATTTAAATCAATATTAGATTGACTATCAGATCTAAAATTATTTAATTGATTATTAATATCAGATCCTTTATACATATCATTTTTAGTATTATCCATTTGATTATTATTTTTTGGACCTTCTTTAGTTAAGATATCATATCCAGATACAAAATCCATATCAGTAGGGTTAAAATTTTCCTTTGATTCAATTATATTATTAAATTTTTCCTGACTTTGTGAATCTGGTGAATTTTTAGAATATTCATTTGATGACTGTTGAATAAAAACATTATTCTCAGTTAAAATCTTAGTTTTACCAGTAGTTAGATCTTCATTATTTAAGTTCGTATTAATATTAGAATTATTATTTAATTGTTTAAGTTGTGTTATATCCAATTTTTTAAATTTATTAAACTCTTCATCTAATAAATCCGCTTCTGCGTCATGATTATCCTCACCATATATAGTTTCATCTAAAATATAATCTTTAGTTAAATTAGAATTATTAATTAATTCTTCTATCTCATCAAAGCGTTGTAACATTTTAAGAGCAGATAATTTCATCTCAAATGCAGCATCATTTTTACCGTCAATAATTAAAATTTGGTTTGAAACTTCTAATGCATCTTCAAAGTGATTTTTTTGAAGTAAAATTGATGCCTTCAAAGATAATAATTCTATATCCTCCGGATTTTCATCTAAAGATAAATCAATATAATTTAATGCAGCATTTAAATCATTTTTCATCATGGAAACTTTAATCATATAAGGAAGTATTAAACTAGGGTTATAATCTGCAAGTAAAAGTTTTTCAAAAACTTCCATAGACTTGGAAATACGTTGATTTTCAAGGAGAGAACAAGCTAACTGAAAAAAATCATCTAAATTAGTATAATTTGAATTAGACATCGTTCACCTCGTAAAAATCCTAACATTAATTAAAAGTAGATAAAAAAAACCAAATAAAAATTTGTTGAAATAAATATTTAAAATTATTGAATTAAGATATTAATTAATATTTTATATTAATCTGTAATATATTAATTAAATATTTAAACACATATTTTCTTAATCTTTTAAAAAATAAAATAGGAAATATAATTAGAATTGTTATAACAAAATAAAATGATGGGTTTTATTATATATAAGAAAGAATAAAAAAAATACATTTATTAGTATTATTGTTATTATTTGCATATTAAGTATTCAAACAATAATAAAATCATAATAAAAAGATATAAAAAAAGATAATTTATTTAGAAGCACGCAGAGTCTTAATTTTAGATTTTAGTTTAGTGATGAATTGGAATTCAGTATCAAAAGCTAAATCATTAGCATATCCGCAACGAGGACATAAAACTTTATTACAACTTTTACAATTAGTACATTGATGAGCAGGGTGTAATTTTTGAATATTTTCAGTGTCAATATCATAACCACACATTCGACATTCCATTTAATCACCTCAATTTAATATATAAACAAAAATATAAACTTAAATAGATAAACAATTTGCTTTCATAATAATTAATAAAAATATATCATAATAGAGTAATATAATCCATTGAATATAATTATCCATAAAATAAGATATAATTTGAATAATATACCTAATTAGAATAAGCATATATTAATGAAATAATACTTAAAAAAATTAATTTTCTTCTTTATTAGAATCTTCAATTTGTTCTTTATTGGATTTTTTAATACCAATTATATATGATCTAGAACCCATCTTCTCACCTCCACTGTAAAGTTTAAAAATTACTATTGTAATCAAATTTAAAGTAAATTTTTTTAAAATGAAATAAATTTAAAGAATACATAAATGAAATCTAGAAGATTTCATTATGAAAATCCTAAAAATAATCCTACATGATAAAATATAAAGGATACAATATAGGCAGTGACTAAACAAATACCACAAGCAAATAAAGGCCATTTATAACCATTAGTTTCCTGTTTTATAGTAGCTACAACTGCAAAACATGGAATGTATAATAAAACAAATACACAGAAAACATATGCAGTTAAAGGAGTGAATATAGTTAAAAGTTCACTTTGAGTTGCTACTGCAGACATAGATGAAACAACAACTTCTTTAGCAACCATTCCAAAAAGTAAGGAAACAGATGATTGCCAACTACCAAATCCTAAAGGAGCAAAAATAGGTGCAATAAACTGACCAAACATACCTAGAAGACTATTTTGTGATCCATATTCAATCCCTGCTGGGAAGTAACATAATATCCAAATAATAATTGCTGCAACTAAAATAATTGTTCCTGCTTTTTTAATAAAACCCCATGATTTTTCACCAGTATGCATAAGAATACCTTTAAGAGTAGGTAATTTATAAGTAGGAAGTTCCATTACAAATGGAGCACTCATACCTTTAAATATAGTCTTTTTAAATAATGCTGCAATAATAATAGCTACAATTACACCAATAATATAAAATGAAAAAATAATATTACCTTGTAGAGATTTTGCAAAAAATAATGTTGCAAACATTAAATATACTGGTTCTCTAGCACTACAAGACATAAATGGAATAAGCAACATTGAAAGTATCCTATCATTTTCATTTTCCATAGTACGTGTAGCCATTACACCTGGTACACCACAACCAAAACCAAGAATCATCGGAATAAATGCTTTACCATGAAGACCTAAAACCTTATGCATAATCCTATCAACAACAAAAGCAGCTCTTGCAAGATAACCACAATCTTCTAGGAAACTTAAAATTAAGAACAATAAGACAATTTGAGGAATAAACTGAATAACAGTACCAACACCTTCAATTATCCCTGTTACTATAAAGGAGGAAAAAATATTTTCACCTAAATGTATAAGAACATAATCCGAAAGAAAAAGAAGGCCTTGCCAAATCAACTTTTGAAATGGAGCAGCAACATACACAGTAACCTGGAAAACCGCCCACATAATAAAAAGAAAAATAGGAAGACCTAAAACCCTATTAATCAAAATATTATCAATTTTATCTGTTAATGTTTTTTTAGCTTCTTTAGGAAATTGAACTGATTCCTGAATTAAACCATCTATATAAGCATAACGTGCATTAGCAAGGACTTCCTCAGCAGATACATCATAAATAGATTTTAAATGGTCTTTAACTTTTCTAAGTTCTAAAAATATTGCATTAGAATTAGAGGAATGCTGTACTTTATCAATAATTATATCATCATCTTCAAGTAATTTTATTGCAGTCCAAAAAGAAGGTACATCAAGTAAAGAAGGGTCTTTAGAAATAACCTCTTCTAATTCACCAAGATGCTCTTTTAATTCATTTCCATAAACTAATTTTTCTTTACTATTAACAGGATTATTATTCAAATCTGTAATCATATGAATTAAATCATCATGACCAATATCACTAATAGATTCGATTTCAATGACGGGAATTCCGAGTAACTCTTCTAATTTCTCCATATCTATAGTTATGTCATTTTTTCGAGCCATTTTATTCATATTTATAGCAAGACCCATATTAGCATTTAATTCCATCATTTGTACTGTTAAATATAAATTACGTTCTAAGTTATTAGCATCAAGAACATTAACAATAACATCTGAATCTTCATCTACAATAAAATCTCTAGAAACAATTTCTTCAATTGAATGAGCACTTAATGCATAATTTCCAGGTAAATCAATAATATCAAAATGTGTACCATCTTCTTCAAAATGACCTATAGCTTGTTCGACTGTTTTACCTGGCCAATTACCAACATGTTGATGAAGACCAGTTAAATTATTAAACAAAGATGTTTTTCCTACATTAGGATTTCCAGCTAGTCCTATTTTTATATTTTCCATTAACAAAACTCCAATTTAAATATTAAATAAATCTAAAAAATAAATTCGGATTAAAATTTTTGAATGTAATAAATTATAAAAAAATAAATTAAAGGAATTGATTATCTATTGAACTTCAATTTTAATGTTTTTAGATTCGTTTTTTCTTAAACAAACATTATATCCTTTAATTTTATATTCATGAGGATCTCCTAATGGAGCTTTTTTAGCAAGTTCAATTATAGCGCCTTTTACAAATCCCATTCCCATTAAATGTCGTTTTAATTCTATATTTGCATCATCAGTAGATTCGAATGCAATAAATTTTCCTTTTTCACCATATTGTAATTGATCTAAAGTTTTAATCATTAAATCTCCCCAATTATTTCAATCATTAAATAGTCAAATCTAGTAATTAAAATCTATTTATATTATATCCCTAAATTAAATTTAAAATTTAAAAACAATTATGAAATAATGCATTTGATTTTATTTAATTAAATTTGATTATTATTTTTAAGTGAAAAATTTAGTGAAACCTATAAATAGAATTTAAAAAAATTCATAAAGTAATGAGGTATACCAAAATTTTTAAATTTTAGGTTCACCTAAATTTTATTAATAAATAGTATTTCATAATATTTAAATGTTAGGTATAATAAATTTTGCTCTTTCAAAAAAATTATATAATAAACTTTAATTATTATTATTCACGTTCCAATTTTTTCTATTATATTTCGCTATAATATATTTTGGAAATATTTTTTGGAAATATTTTATATTTCATTGTTTATCTAGAGAATATTTAAGTTTTTAATTAGTATAATTAATTTATTAAAGTTAAAAATAATAATTTTCCATACAATTTTATTTATAAAGTTATTTTTAGGCATCTATTAACAATTAATTTATTTCTAAGTGTTTTAAATTTTCCTACCCACTACCTTATTCATGAAAACTAAGAAAATAAAAACTGAAAAGAGAATTTTAAATAATTTAAAACATGTATTATAAAAAAATTAGATAAAAAGGAAAAAATTTCAAAAACTTAAAGAAAAATAGAAGATTCTTATTGCCCAAATAAAAACTTAAATGAGATATATACTATATATATTACACCAAAATCTGTTGAAAAAACAACATAATTGAATGACTTTTTATACTTAATCATATCAGAGGATATTTAACTCATAACAGCCATACAAAATAACCTAAGAGAAAAAATTCTGACCTCTAAAGAATATTCATTTAATTTTTAGATAGAACAATGTTAATTTTAAAGCCATTAAAAAAATAAATTTTAAATTAGAGTTTAAAAATTAAAAACAAAATTTTTAATGAAAATTAAGTAGATATGAAAAAAAATCAAAAAAATATTTAAATAATATTTCTCCAATAAACAATAAACATTAAAACAAATAGAGTAAAATTATGAACATCAAATTAGATAATAATATGCAGATTATAATTTTGTTTACATTAACTGCTTCCCTAGTTACTATAGCTCAATCTATAATCACAACAGGTGTTGTTTATTTAATGAGAGACTTCTCAGTTAGCTCAACACAAGCCCAATGGTCATATTCTGCATTTTTACTAGTTGTAGGGGTTATGATTCCTTTAAGTGCATTTATATCTCGTCGATATAAATCAAAAAGAATATTCTACTTTTCATTAACAATATTTCTTTTAGGTTCAATCATATGTTATTTTTCAACATCACTGATTATTTTAGTTATTGGTAGAATTCTTCAAGGAATTGGAAATGGTATTATAATGCCATATGTTCAGATTTTACTTCTTAAAAGCCTTCCTGAAGAAAAATGGCAGACTTATATGGGCTTATATGGTCTGGTTGTTGCAATAGCTCCAGTTATTGGATCTTTTATCGGAGGATTTGTTATAACCCTATATGGATGGAGAACATTATTCTCATTTTTTGCAATAGCAACAATAATTCTTCTAATTTTAGGTTTAATATTTATAAAAGATAATTCAACTACTGAAAATTATCCTTTAGACATTTTTTCTGTTTTTTTATCTATTATAGGATGTTCAGGTATAATGTTGGGTTTTACAAATCTTGCAGATTATGGATTTACTCAACATTATGTAATTTTACCAATAATAATTGGAATTATAACTTTAACCCTATTTGTAAAACGTCAATCAAAATTAGAAAAACCTTTGATAAATTTATCAATACTTAAAAACAAGTACTTTACAATAGGAACAATATTTATCTGTATTCTATTTTTCGGTTTAAATGGTTGTACAGCAATTATTCCCCTATTTATTCAGGGTGTTGCCTACCATTCCCCAATCATTTCTGCATCTGTACTTTTCCCAGGAGGACTTTTATTAATCCTCTTTAATTTCATAGGCCCACTACTTACAAACAGAATTGGAATAAAAAAAGTTTTGATTACAGGATGCATATTATCCATTATAGGATTTGGAGCTATGATGTTTTATACTAAAGAATCATCTTTTGAATTTATGATGATAAGTCAGACCATTCGTTTAATAGGTGCAGGTTTAGTTTTAATGCCTGTTACAACATGGAGTTTGACAATGGTATCTGATAAAGTCGAAGATGGAACTGCAGTAAACAATACGTTAAGACAGATTTTTGCAGCTGTAGGTTCATCCATAGTTGTTGTGATAGTGGCTATTTTAGCTGGAGGCAACATAACTCACAATCAGGCTTCTGTAATTGGATTTAATGAAACTTCATTAATTTTACTTATCTTACAAGTAATTATGCTTATTTTTGCTATAATATATATTGATGATAAGGATAAAATTGAAAACTAAAAAATTATATTTGTGAAATATCCACCATTCAATTATTAGTAAAGAATAGAAAGTTAAAAGATGTTTTTCATGAACATAGAAACTAATACTTTAAGACTATTATTTAATTAAATTGCACAAATTTTTATAAAACAATACTTAATGAATAAATTTATAATATGATAATGAGCATACAATACCATATCTGTATTATAAATACATTAATTATATATTTTCAATAAATAATAATAAATAAATAAATAAAAAAGCCAAAGTTAAAACACTTAAAATAAAAAGTGAAAAAAGAGTAGAATATAATTTAAATTATATTTTAGATAATAAAAAAATCTATTTTTCAATAATATTTTCATCAATACTAATACCAAAGTGGCGAGCCTTTTCATCAATGAAAATCTTTATTTTATCTCCAGGTTTCAATACAGATACCGAAACAGGTTCACTATTTTCATCTACTAGACGAATAGTTTCAGCATTTTGAACCAAAGTTTTGATTTTAACATCCTCATATTTAGCTTCAACTAAAAGAAGGGGTCTTTTTTCGATTTTACTTCTTCCAACTATAGATTTTTTAGTTTCACCCTCAGTATTAACAATAAGTACTTCATCTCCAGCTTCAAGTTCTGAAAGATAACGGGTTTTTCCACCTGGAACCATAACATAAGCTTGTACAGGACCTGCATTAACTCTAAAAGGTCTAGAAGCAACATATTCACTTTCCAAAGTTTCAGAATGTATAAGAACCATAGCCTTTGAATAGGACCCAATTAACATTCCTTCACCAGGATGCATCATTGTAGTAGTGTCAATACATACTCTATCACCAGAGGAAAGGGCCTTAATATTAGTTATAGTAGCATCTTGAAGGGTGTAGGTTTCACTGGACACCTCATCTATAAGTTTAGCAATATCTTTAATTTGATTAAATTCCTGTGGTTCAAAAATTACTCCATCCGTCCCTACTTCCAATGTTTCAATTGCAACCTGTGCCTCATCAACAGAATCAACAGCGGCTATAAGTTTAACATCTTTAGTTTGTAAATCAGCAATAATATTTTCAAGAGGAATAACAGTCCAATCTTTACCAACAAGAATTAAATAATCACAATAATCCCCTAGTTTAACTGCTAATTGTTCATGGTTTTTATCTGTAATTTCAATATATGCACATACTTTTTTACCATCATTTTTAGCATTTTTAGCATCATTTAAATCTTTAGAATTATTTAGATCATTATCTAATTCTAATGTGCCATCACCTTCAGAGGATATTCCTATAAGATAAATATCACTATCATCACTGTTTGATATTATCTTCATATTACCAAGTTTTCTAATACTTTCATTGTTTTCCTGTGAAAAACATACTATATGATCGATACCTGATTCTAGTGATGTTGTAATCATCTCTTTAGTATCATCCCAATTACTTAATGGATTTAAAATCCAAGCAAATTTCTCCATTTAGATTCTCCTATTAATATAATCTAATTATAAAAATTTATAAAACAATAATTTAACTTTTTAATCTTTAAATAATGAATAGTAATGATAGGTATAGTAAAATAATATTTAAAAAAAAAATTATTTTTCAATTATTTCTAAAGCATCATCTATGCTCATTTTATTATGAACTATTTCAGAAACTGCTCTGGTGATTTTTTCTGGGTTTTCTGCCTGGAAAAAATTACGGCCAAATGCTACACCAGATCCCCCAACTTCAACTGAATCTTTAGTCATTTGAAGTAAATCTCTATTAGAATCTACACTTGGACCTCCAGCAATAATAACAGGAACTAATGCTCCTTCAACAACCTCTTCAAAACTAGCCGGATCACCAGTATAATTTGTTTTAATAATATCTGCACCTAATTCTGCACCTACACGAGCTGCATGTTTTACCAACTCTACATCATGTTCGTTTTTAATATTTGGCCCACGTGGATACATCATAGCAAGAAGTGGTATACCCCACATACTACATGTTTCAGCTACTTCACCTAATGCTTCTAACATAAATGGTTCAGTTTCACAACCAACATTTACATGTATAGATACTGCATCTGCACCTAATTGTATAGCACGTTCAACTGAAGTTACAAGTACTTTATTATTTGGATCTAATGAAAGAGAAGTACTTGCAGAAATATGAATAATAAGACCTATATCATTACCATATCCTCTATGACCTAGTTCTACAATACCTTTATGCATAAGAACTGCATTAGCTCCTCCTTTAGAAATAGATTCAATAGTTTTATCCATATTAACTATTCCTTTAACAGGACCACTAGAAACACCATGATCCATAGGTGCAACAACCATTTTTCCGGTTTTACGATTCATAATACGTTCCATACGTATTTTTTTACCTATCATAATTTTTCTCCTTAAAATAATTAAATTAATATAATAATTAAAGTGATTTAATTGGAAAAAGTATAAAATTTTCAATAAATCAATATGTATTTATTATTATTATATATTAATAAAGTTTTATGTAATGATGGCACTTTCAAAAACTTAAGTGATATTTAGAAAATCCCATACTTTTAATCCCTAAACTTTAATTTTAAGTCAAATCTTTTTAAACTCCTTATTCTGTTTGAACTAATATTAAATTAAATCTGGAAATTTTTGAAAAGAATATTCATTATGGAACTAAGGGATTAATTCTCAATAGATGTATTAAATCAGATAATCACAAAAATGGATAACTTTTTATCAAGAATATTCTAAGTTCTCTTTTTTTTAAATTATTAGATTTTTATTAGTTAAATAAAATAATTATTTTTATAATATGTATTATGTCAAAAAATAAATATTAAAAAAAGGAATATAATATATAATAAAAAATGTTATAAAGGAGATAAAATGTCAAATATTGAAAAAGTCGACGAATTTTTAACCGAAGCAGGTATTTTTTATTTAGCAACTGTAAATGAAAATAATAAACCTAAGAATAGACCTTTAGGTTTTCATATGCTTGTAAACGATAAAATATACTTTGGAGTAGGTACATTTAAAGAAGTATATAAACAAATGGAAAATAATCCTTATGTAGAAATCTCAGCTACAGTTATGCCAAGATTTATAAGATATTATGGAAAAGTAGTATTTGATGATGATGAATCATTAGTTAAAAAGGCATATGAAGCTTTACCTGAAATTAAAGAGATTTATGAAAAATCTGGTTGGAAAATGGGGATATTCCATCTTGAAGAAGCAACATGTGAATTTAGAGGAATGTTTGATATTGAAAAAAAATATGAATTTTAATAACTCTCTAAAATATTAAAAACTAAATTAATGAGAAAAAACCAAAAAATTCTCCTTAATATTCATCTTAAACTATTTTAATTATAAGATCTAACCCTAAAAAAATAATGGAAATATATATTATAACTTGTCAGTCCATAAACTAAACTCTTTGATTTGTGGAGGTATTCCTTCATCTTTATAACTGTCCAAGTATCCATCAACAGATAAAAATTCTTCCTCTAAGTTAGAATTATATACAAAATCTATTAAACCTTTATTTCTAATAATAGTATCTCGTGGTTTAAATGTAGAAGACCATATATAAAAAACTTTAAAAACAGTATCTGGATGATATCCTCCACCTAAATCAACTGATAAAAAATCACATTTAGGTGTGATTTTATAAACTTCTTCAAGTATATTGTGGCGTCTTACATCTCCTGATATAAATTTTATATTTGAATATTCTTCTTCTAATTTTTCCATCTTACTACTAGCTTCAGGAGAATTATCAAGAGCAATAAGTTGACCTTCTTTTAATAAATCTACAATTATTGCACTGCTTTTACCAATATGACAACCTAGTTCTATAACAGTATCAGTAGGTTTAATCATCTTCTTTAAACTTGCCTGATATAATTTCATTTTATAGTTGAGTTTAATCATTAAATCACTTGAATATTTTTATTCCATTATTATCAATTTTATTTATCATATACTCTTTACTTAAAGAACTTATATCATTTGATAGGCCAAAAACCGTATTTCCAATCATAGCCATAGATGAACCTATACAAAATTCATTAAACTCATTAATCATATCTTCAATATCGTTATTTAAAAGCCCAATATTTTGAGAAAATTCATATGAACATTTAATAAAGTTTTCACTAGTAGGATTTTCTACAAATTTTTTCTGAACTTCAATACCATAACTTGTAGTCTTTTTAATATATTGCGGGTCTGT
Organism: uncultured Methanobrevibacter sp.; assembly: GCA_900314605.1. Lineage (GTDB taxonomy): Archaea > Methanobacteriota > Methanobacteria > Methanobacteriales > Methanobacteriaceae > Methanarmilla. The sequence continues at coordinate 13,293 of OMVX01000049.1, forward strand.
AATAATAGATGCAGTACTGATTTTTCCCAGTGCTTTTGATACAATATAATAATCTGATTTAATTGACTTAGTTTCACCTATACCCGGTGAACCTGGTTTTGTTCGAAGAACAATTCCTTTAGACATTTGAGCTATAACATCTCCAAGACCACAATTAAGACTAACTTCACTTAAATGTGCAAATTGTCCTGCACGGGTATAATCAATAGGAAGATTAAGTATTTCTTTAAGTCCTAATGCAATACCTAAACATGATGATCCACTTGTCCCAAATCCACAGCCAATAGGTACTTCAATTTCATGATTGATAGTAATACCTGTAAGATTATTTTTTAAAAGATAATCTGAAAGAGGATAGTTTTGATTTATGATTTCTATAGTATTTTTACTGATAGTTTCATAATATTCATCTTCTTTACCATTTATTAATATATGAAAACCTTCTTCATCACTTTCAGATAATATGGTTTTAACTCCTTTATCAAGTAATACTCCACATCCCATAGAACCACGTAGTAATTTATTATTTTTTTGATAAATTGAAAAGAAACCAGTAATATGTGAAGGCACAAATATTGAAATCATTTTTATCACTTCCATTAAAACAAAATATCCTCTTATTTATTTATATTAAATTATGATATTATTAAAATAATTAATTGTTTCTATTAATATATTGTAGGAAAAATGAAACAATAATATGATAAATAAAATAATTATAAAAAATATTAATATGAGTGTGTTATCCCATATAATATAATTTCATAAAATTATATTTAATTTAATATTATAAAGTAACACCAAAGAGTTATACAAAATTTACTGAATTTGTAATGGCTTTATTAACTAATAATTATATTAATATAATATATATAATTTAATACAAATAAAATATTCATTGAATAATTTAAAAAAAATAATAAATGAGTTTGTCCAATAATTCAATTTTTTGATTGAACTTTTAAAATGGTTTATATAATTTTAATTTTGCTAGTAGAGTTTCATGTGTTGATTTTAC
>OMVX01000085.1 GCA_900314605.1 uncultured Methanobrevibacter sp.
AAAAAAAAAAAAAAAAAAAAAAAAAAAAAACAACATTAAATGACAATTTTTATTCAATACCCTATTATATTAACATAAATATGTTATGTAAGAAAGAAACTATCAATGTTAATAAACCCATATTGAATTGATTGCTTACAGCAGCTAAACTAGTAAAATCTATATTACCTAAAACAGAAGGTTTAAAAATTTTTAAAATATCGTTTCCATCATTTACAATGATATAATTAGAAATTTCAAAATTATTATTAAATTCTTCTGTTGATAAATATACCTCAGCAGTTTTATAAGTAATACTTGGAGCTTTTGGAGTATTTTTCCTTAAAATACCATCTTTATAGTCTTTATTTGTATGATCATTAGAAGTAAAAGATCCTCCACAACTTAAAACTGGATAATTTTTATTTGAATCCATATCATCTTGAGGTGCTTTATCATCAAATGAAATAAGCTTATCAAAACGATTAGAGGTACCTAAACCACCAGTGAAGTTGGAATAAGCAATGTCGTTATTGTATTCAAAATCGGAATCATCATCACCATAATCTTCATCATCATCCCAATCATAATCAGAATCATCATCCCAATCATAATCATCATCCCAATCATAATCAGAATCATCATCCCAATCATAATCAGAATCATCATCCCAATCATAATCAGAATCATCATCCCAATCATAATCAGAATCATAATCAGAATCATCATCTAAATAAAAATCAGATGAATCAGATTGATATATAGTAGGTTCTGTTAAATCAGAAGATTCATTAGCAGAAACTACTCCCATTGAGATCATAAAAATTATAGCGAGTGATAAAATTAAAAAAACTTTATTAAATTTCATATACTCACCAAAAAGTAAAAAAAATATATTTTTACTTCAAGAGTTTTATTTGTTCATTATCCTATATAAGTACTACTTTAATATCCATTATCTAAAATTAATGTATCTCCTTTTAGAATATTAGTAGTATTTTTTAAAGATTTTCCATAAACTTCATCAAAAAATTATATTCTATTAAATATTTAGAATAGATTGAAAAATAAATCGGCGAAATAAATCTAAATCAATAATAATATTTGCTTTAAATCCTATATAAAATATTAAATTAAAATAATGCCCTTTTAAATTAAGTAATACTTGTTTATCTATTTTTATTAAAATAATTAATGTTAAATTTCAGTATATTAACTTACAATCATAAATTTAAATATTTGATTCAAAAAGTAAAATTTGATTTTAATTATAAATTTAATCAGAACTAGATTTTAATAGAAAAATAAATATATTAAAACATACTATTAACTTTTAAAGAGATAAAACTTTTCTAAAGAAAATTAAACAATATTAATATTAGAGATATTATGAATAAAAATTATATACCAACAAATAGATTAGAAGCATTCTATGATGCAGTTATTGCTATTATTTTAACAGTGTTGGTTTTAGAATTACCTCAACCAGCTACTGCATCCATACAATCTATACTAACCCTTAAAACTTCATATTTTGCTTATTTATTAAGTTTTTTAGTTTGTATAAATATTTGGCAATATCATCATTTAATTTATCATCATGTTAAGCAAATCAATCCAAAAATAATATGGCAAAATATATTGTTGTTACTGGTTATATCAATACTTCCTTATTTAACTACATTTATGGCTAACCATCCTTTTTCTTTACTTACTGAAGTATTATATGGTTTAGATTTTCTTATAATTACTATCCTATTATTTTGGATGGGAAAATCATTAGTAGATTTTAATCCTGAACAGGAATTTTTATCAGATGCATTAGCTATAAAGAATGCATTGATTATTCCAACAGTGATTCTTATCATCGGATTTATTATTGCTTTTTTAGCTTATCCCATTGCAATTAGTATATGTTGTCTTATATGTATTGTACGATCAATATATTATTCAGTAAAAAATTAAAAAATATATAATAATTTTAAATAAAAAAAATAGATAAAAATTATGTAAATAGGAATTTTTGAATGAAAACACTAGTTATTAATTAAGTCCAAGAAAAAAGATGGAAAAAGTTCAAATTATGAAATCTACTAGTGAAGATACTAAATCTGTAAATGCATATTAATTTTTTAAAAAAAAAAATGAGAGTGGGACACGAATATTTTACTCGAAAATCATGATAGTTTTGTATAGAAATATGTTTATAAAATTAAAAAATATTTAATATTAAATTAAATATAGTGAAATAGTCCAATTATATTATACTAAAACCTAATCATGACACCTCTTCAAAATGAATAAACCGTCATTTGGATTTTTAAAATAATTTATATAAAAAACTAAATTATCTGTATTTTAATTATTATATTTTAAATATCGGTAAAATAATAAAAATAAGAAATATAAAAATATATATATATATATTAATATTCCTTTTTAAATACTATCTTTTTTTAAAGAGTTATTTAGAATATTTGTGAATACTAAACATATGTTTTAAAACCCTTTACTGATATTTTCTTTTGATTAATAAGTGTTATTTAAAAATGATGATTGTATGAACATATATAATATAATAATTATTAATAATATAATAATTAATAATAATATAATAATTAATAATAATAATTAATAATAATAATTAATAATAATAATTAATAATAAATAATAATTTATAATAATATAATTAATAATTGAATTAAATAATATAATTAATAATAATATAATCGAATGATAACTTATTTTTTAAATGACTATAATATAGATAATTTTTTAATTTTATTTGTATAAAAAACGGTATTATTATCAGATATATTGATATTTATCATTATTTAGAACAAAATGAATGTTTTCATATTAATGGGTTTTGTAGAAATTCATCATATTTATTAAAAAAATAAATTATAAAAATATGACTTAAATACTGAAATATTTAGAGATTTTACCAACATCCCGAGACATAATATCTTTATGTGTAGAGGTAATATTAATAAACTCATAATTATTAGAAATTTTCTTCAAATCATCCTCTAAAACCCCAGAAACACATAAATAAATAATATGACAATTAATTTTAGGAGACTTAAAATTCCAAACAGAATTAAGCAAAATAATTTCATTTAACTTTTCTCTAAAATCATCAGAATACCCATCATCTAAAAACTCATTAACATAATCTATTGAAGCATTCTTATCATCATTATAAAAACTTAAAGGTCCATCAATAAGAATACACTCACCTACAGACTTATTTTCTTCTAATCTTTCAGCAAGCAAAGATGAATAAATACAACCTAAAGAATATCCAACAATAATATCCCCGTCCTGGAACAAATCTTTAATAGCATCATAATAATAATCCAACATAACACTATTATTCTCAATATCTCTAATCTCATCAAGAGATAAATCATGCTTATAATCATCAATAACATAAACATTACCATCAAAATCAATAGAATCTATAAGATCAGAAAATACAAAGGATAAACCCACAATATCCGGAATCAAAAACATGTTCTGACTAGCAGAACCTTCTTTAACTAATTCAAAACCATATTTTTTATCCTTAATAATGCTTTGAGCAATTTTAAAAGGAGTTCTAAAATTCAAAATATCCTTAACATCAACATCCACATCCAACAAAGATTTAATCTTAATAGCAGATAAAGAATCACCACCTAATTTAACAAAATCATCATAAATACTAACTCCCTCAATATCAAATATTTTCTCAAAAGCATCCACAATAATCTTTTCAAATTCTGATGTTGGTGCAACATACTCAACAGTTAAACTATCCACATCAACCTCAGGCAAAGCACGTCTATCAACCTTACCATTAACATTCAAAGGAATCTCATCAATAAAAATAATAAAAGAAGGAACCATATAATCAGGCTTATCTAATAAAACATAATCCTTAATTTCACCTTCAACACAATCATCCACTTCCTTACTAGAAACAACATATGCTACCAATAAATTATTAGAACCATTTTTAACAGTCTGAACAGAAACATCATCTACAAAATCCATTTGTCTTATAACCGATTCAACTTCACCAAGTTCAACCCTATTACCCCGAATCTTAACCTGACTATCACGACGACCCACAAAACCAAGACTACCATCAGGTAAAAAACGCACCATATCACCAGTCTTATAAATACACTCATAACCCTCCTCATCATCAAAAGGATTAACAATAAAAGCACTATTAGTTTCCTCATCACGATTCAAATAACCACGAGCAAGCTGATAACCAGCAATATATAACTCACCCACAGCACCAAAAGGAACACGCCTCAACTCATCATCCAAAACATAAACCTTAACATTAAAATTAACAAAACCTACAGAAGAAGAATCTAACTTATCA
>OMVX01000050.1 GCA_900314605.1 uncultured Methanobrevibacter sp.
GCAACTAATTGTATATTCACCAATAACACTGCAGAAAAAGGTGGAGCGATATATAGAGGTAATGCAACTAATTGTACATTCACTGAGAACAAAGCAGATAAAGAAGGTGGTGCAATATGTTGTGGAAATGCATTCAACTGTAACTTCACCCAAAATAAAGCAAAGATTGGTGGAGGAGCAATAAGTTGTGGAAATGCATACAACTGTACATTCACTAATAACAAAGCAGAGAGATCTGGTGGAGCAATATCTGGTGGTATGGCAACTTGTTGTATATTCATAAGTAATATTGCAGAAAGATATGGTGGAGCAATACACAATGTGAATGCAACTAACTGCACATTCAATGAAAATATTGCAAAAATAAGTGGTGGAGCAATGAATGTGGGTAATGCATACAACTGTAACTTCACCCACAACAAAGCAGAAAAACATGGTGGAGCAATAAATAATGTAAATGTATCTAACTCTATATTCGCCGAAAACTATGTAAAAAATAAAAATAACAAGTATTCTACTTGTGGTGGGGCAATGTATGGTGGTAATGCATACAACTGTAACTTTACCCACAACAAAGCATGTAAATCTGAAGGAGGTGGTCGTGGTGGAGCAATAGCAAATGGAAATGCATATAACTGTAGATTCACCAAGAACTGGTCATGGAATACTGGTGGAGCATTATACAAGAGTAATGCATACAACTGTATATTCGAAGACTGCCGTGGAAGAAATGATTGGGGTTCAGCAATGCATAAGGGGACTGCTTGTTTATGCAAATTTAATGGTGGTACTACTAGAGATACAAAGAAAATTTCTCCTAAAATAGTTGCATCATATGTTATGTCTTATTCAGATGACAAAGCAAATTTGAAACTCTACTTAAAAGCAAATAATCAAATGTTGAACGGGATTAATATTACTGCTAAATTTTATAAAGATAATGTATTATACACTGAACGTTATGCTTTAAGTGGTGAAATATTGGTTTTAGATTTAGAGCCTGGTCAATATACTTTGGAGTTAAGTCTCACAGATTATCCAAAAGAAAAATCATCAAAATTATCAACTACATTTACTATAGGAAAAACTAGTACTACATTTGATATTAATCCTATGTTACTGTAGGAGAAGAAGTAACCATTAATTATACTACTAATATTAAGGGTGCTGTAAGGATTTTAGTTAATGGTAAACAATAATAGATAATAATTTTAAACCATAAGAGGGGGGGGGTATGTATATTTTATGGTGATACCATTTTAAACACAAAAAATTTTTAAGGAGTTTTTAATAACTCTTTCCTTTTTCTTTTTTTTGTTTAGTAAAATTAGTATTTAAACAATTAAATTAAACGATAAGGTTAATTTAGTAATAGATATTAAAAATGGATAAAAATGGAATTCTAATATTTCTAGACTTCCAAATGCAAAATTGAACACAAAAACATATAAAACTAAAATAAGCCTATAAAATTTTACAACTTCATTATTTTTAACTTAATATTAAATTAGCCCTATCTGATTTTTATTATATTTTTTAAAATTTGGTATAATTTTTCATTAATTTAAATGATATTTACCATCAATTAAATAAAATATTTTTGAAATTTATATATTTTTATCCTATCTATTTTCAATATTTTTATAAAGATTTTTATTTTCAATAAAATTTTGAAACTAGATGTATATATGTGAAGGCATAATGGTGATATTATTTATTAATTTATATTTTTATAATAAGAAATGGTATAATATTGGAAAAAAAGTTTATTGACAGATGAATAAATTAAATAATTTTAAAATTATTTAATTATCCATTCAAATTTTAGATTTTTTTTTGATTATTGGTCTATATATTTGTCTATATCAATATCAAGACCATCACAAATTTCTTTTAATTGATTATATAATGTTTCATCTATAGGCATTCCATTTTCTTTATGGTCTGCAATTCTTTTATCTTCAATATCTCCAGGAACAAATCCTCCATCTTCTCTGATCTCATCAATATATTTATCTATTCCTACTTCAAAGACATCATAACCTACAAATTTATCTGGATCAATTGCAACGAATAAATCTCCTTTTGTACATTTTTCTTTGTAGTTAGCAGTACCTTTAACGTCACTTCCACATGCTGCTCCTACAAGTGGTCCACACATAAGCTCGATTATAAATGCAAGTGCATATCCTTTAAATGAACCAAATGCTAGAATAGATCCGTCAAGAGCTTCTGATGGGTCTGTAGTAGGATTACCATCTTTATCTAATGCAGTGTTAGGAGGTAGTTCTTCTCCTTTCCTTTCCCATTCTAGGATTTTACCTCTTGCAGTTGTAGATGTTGCCATATCAGTTGCAATGAATGTTTTATGATTTGGAATACTTATTGCAATAGGATTAGTTCCAATAACTGGTTTTTTTGCATTTAATGGTGCAATAGCAGGTTCTGTATTAGCAAATGTAAGACCAATACAATTTTCTTTTGTAGCTAAATCGGAGTAGAACCCTGTTACTCCAAAGTGGTTAGAGTTATGAACACCTACCATTCCAATACCTGTTTTTTTAGCTTTTTGAATTGCAAGTTCCATAGCTTTGTATGCTACAACTTGTCCAAATAAACTGTGACCGTCAATTACTGCTATTGATTCAGTTTCTCTTACAATTTCAATGTCTCCAGTAATTTTAATATTATTTGCATCAATAGTTTTAATGTATTGGGGGAATCTACCGATTCCATGAGAAGTAAATCCTTTTAAATCTGCATCAAGAACTACTTGTGTGACAATGTTTGCATCCTCTTCATTAACCCCTAAATTTTTTAATATTTCTTTTATAAGAATCTTCTCATTATTTTCAGTAATTATCATATATTCACCTCATTTATTCTTTTTAAAAATTCCATTATTTTTCATTTATTTTGTTTAATATGAACATACTAGTAAATTTATTACTTTATATTGTTTTTATTTATTTAAAACTGTGATTGATTTTTAAATCATATTGGGATAAAAAACTATAATAAATTATTAGTATTCTATTTCTGTATGTTCAAATGTTTTAATAGTAATTTTATCTTCAGATATTACCTGTCCAATTTCATATGCTTCTTCGGTTTTATTTAATTCATTTAATATTTTTTCTGAATCTTCTTTAGAACTTATTACAACAAAACCTATTCCCATATTAAATACTCTGTACATTTCTTCTATAGGAACATCTTGACTATATATGAATTTAAATATATCTTGTGGTTCAGGTAGATTGTCTATTTTAAATCCTACTCCTTCTTTTAGACGTTTAAGATTAGTAAATCCTCCACCAGTAATATGGGCTAGACCTTTAATATTGTAATTTCTTTTAAGTAAATTTACAATAGGTTTTACATATAATTTTGTTGGCTTAAGTAATTCTTCACCAACATTTAATTTAGGATTATTTGGTAGTGAATCTTCTACAGTGAGATTTGCTTTTTCAAATATAGCTTTTCTAGCTAAACTATATCCATTACTGTGAATACCGTTACTTTTAATACCAATTAATACATCTCCTTCTTTAATATTTTCTCCAGTGATAATTTTATCTTTATCTACATATCCAATACCAGTTCCTGCAAGGTCAAAATCTTTAATAATTCCAGGTAAGGACGCTGTTTCTCCACCAATAATTGCAATATTTGATTGATTTGCTCCTTCAACAAGGCCTTTTGCTATTTCTTCAGCTCTATCGGGGTCGGGAGCTTCTACTGCTAGATAATCTACAAGTGCAATTGGTTCTGCACCTACACATAGAATATCGTTTACAACCATAGCAATACAGTCAATTCCTACAGTATCATATTTTTCCATCATCTCAGCGATTAGAATTTTACTTCCAACTCCATCAGTACTCATTGCTATTGCTTTATCGCCTAATGGAACTAAAGCCGCAAAATGTCCACTTTCTGTTAATATTTCCCTATTTTTTAATGTTGGTTTAAGTGTTGAAGCTAATTTAGAAACAGTAACGGCTTCAAGATCAATATCTACACCAGATTCTGAATATGTAACCATGTATTCACCTATTAAATTTATTTTAGTATAATAATATATGTATTTCATATTATTAAAATTTTATTAGTTAATTTTTATTTGCTAAAATTTAAAATCTCCCATAACAAGACATATTAATCTTTTATTTTTAGATTTAAAAAACTTTTTTCAGATTTATTTATGAGGGTTTAATTTTTTTTATTAAAAGAAGTTTATCTAAAATAGTTAAACTAATATTTTTTTAGTAATTTAATCTTTAAGCGATTTAATTTATTATTAAAAGAAGTGATAGATTAAAATTAATTTAAAATTAATTCTAATCAGTGTTTTTTATTATTCGAGTTTTTATTGAACTCTAGTACATTCAAGATTTAATGGAGTTTTTGTTTCCATTTTATAACTTCTATGAATACTACTAGCTAAATCAACTGTTTTATATGGATCACCATGACAGACTATAATCTTATCTGGTCTTGGGCTTAACCTTTTAACATAGTCCATTAATTGACGTCTATTAGAGTGACCACTAAATCCATGAATAGTATTAATTTCCATTTTAACATTAAATACTTTAGTTTTATTATTATATTCAAGAGGAATTTCTTTATATCCTTTTTGAATTCTTTTTCCAAGAGAACCTTCAGACTGGTAACCTACAAAGATTAATGTGTTTTTTTCATCTTCACATAAACATTTAAAGTATTCAACAGAATTTCCACCAGTTAACATTCCAGAGGTTGAAAGAATAATACATGGTTCTCCTTCAACAATATCTTTCCTTTGATTTGTATTTGTAACTTTTATAAAGGAATCAGATACAAATGGGTTTCTGCCCATATGGAAGATTTGGTCTCTTAAATCTTTACTTAAATATTCTGGTCTTGCAGTATGGATTGCAGTTGCTTCCCATATCATACCATCAATATAGATTGGTACTTCTTCAATCATACCATGATGCATATACTCTTCAAGTACAATCATTAACTCCTGTGCTCTTCCAACAGCAAAAACTGGAACTAAAACTTTTCCACCACGTTTTAAGGTTTTATAAATGGTTTTCATCATTTCTTTTTCAGCACTATTTCTTGATGGATGTACATCGTCACGGCCACCATAAGTACTTTCCATTACAACAGTTTCAGCACGTGGGAATCTTGTTGTTGCAGGTTCAAGAAGTCTGCTTCTTTCATATTTGAAATCACCAGTATATACAAGGTTATGTGAACCGTCTCCAATATGCATATGACACATTGCAGAACCTAAAATATGTCCTGCATTATGTAATGTTAATCTAATATCTGATGAGATATCTGTAACTTCACCATAATCTAAGGTAATAGTATGTTTAATACATTTTTGTGCATGTTTTGCATTAAATGGTAGAGGATTATCTTCTCTTTGTGCAATATCAATATGATCCATTTGAAGTAATGTCATTAAATCTCTTGTTGCTGTTGTACAGTAAACTGGTCCTTCATAACCATAATGATAAAGATATGGTACAAATCCACAATGGTCAAGGTGAGCATGTGATATAATAACTGCATCTAAATCTTGAATATTAAATTCAGGAACATTTAAAAATGGAAATGCATTTTTATCTTCATTTGCTGCAACATTTACTCCACAATCAAGTAAGACTCTACTATTAGGGGTTTGAAGTAAACTACAACTTCTTCCTACTTCTTTAAATCCTCCCATAGAAGTTAATCTTGCCCAATCATTTTCATATTTACTTCCAGTATGGATTTTCTGTCCAAGATTTTGTAGGAATTTTTTTCTTTCTTTACTACTATTTTTTATAGTATTTCTAATTCTTCCAATTATTTCAGATTTAATTGGAGGGGTTCTTAAGATTTTTGGAGCCCATCCAGTCTGTTTTACTATTTCTCTTGAAGTTACACCATATTTACCAATAACAAGTCCCGGTTTTAATGCTTCAATAATTACCTCACATGTTACATCATCAAATGATATATCTGAAATTTGTGCATCTTCTGGGACGATTTCATGAACTTTTTTTATTGTTTTTTCAGGTTCAAGTAAAACAGATTTATCTGAACGAATAATAATTCTTTTTCTTAAATCTTTTGCTAAATTACGTATAAGATCCCCATTTTCAGTTATTATTTCAGGATTTTTTGTATAAATTACAACCTCAGGACCTTCAAATTCAACTTTAGCAACTTTAACCCTTTCAGGTAATCTGCTTATAATAGTTTTCTTCGTTTCTTCTAGAACTTCTGAAGCCATATAATCACTTCTTTTATTAAAAAAATAAATAATTAAATTTAATTTTAAGAATAATTATTAAATTATAATGTGTTTTTTATCATTCATTTTAAAATAGATAGTATTATTAAATGATTAAATTAAAATAATTAATTTATAAAAAATTGAGTTATTTTATTAAAAAAAAATTTAAATATGCTTATTTTGTATTATTATAAAAGATTAAAAGAAAAATAAGAAAATTAGTTAATTTCTTTTAATTTTTTATCAACAGTATCTTTATCTAGTAATATGTAACCTTCATCTGATGTAACTGTAGCTACTAAGAATCCATTTCCTGAGAATACATCACGTTCTGTTGCAGAAGTAAGCGCTCTTAAAGCTAATAGAATTCCTTCATCTACAGTAATATCTTCATGGAATCTATCTTCTAAAACACCATATGCAAATATGGAACCAGAACCAGTAGATACACATTTATCTTTAATAACTCCTCCTGCAGCATCAAGAGAATATATAGCTGAACCTTCGTCATCTACTCCACCAAGTAAGATTTGAACTGCTCTAGGTCCTGAACGTAAAACATTTCCGGTTAATGTAGCAGCAGCTTCAACACTAATAGGGGTTCCGTTTCTTAATTTGTATAATGATACTTCAGCTCTCATTATTTTCATTAAATTTTGTGCATCACCAACACTACCTGCAATAGTAGCTGCTAAATGATCATCAATTTTAAATATTTTTTCTGCTACTTTATGTGCTACTAAACTTCCCATTGTAGCTCTTCTTTCGGTAGCAAAAACAATTCCATCTTTACAAGTGATACCAACAGTAGTAGTACCTTTTACAATCTTTTCATCGTCCATGTAAACACCTCGTTTTTTATAACATGCAATGAATTGTATGAAATAAATTTTATTATAAACAATAATATTTTAATCTTTTAAAATATCTAAAAGATTCTTTCTTTTAAAATTTTTTTAAATAATTATTAATTAAATAATATTTACCATTTATTTTTAAAATAAACTAATTTTTAAAAAAATTTTATAATTTTATCAAGTTATCAAAAATTAATTTTTAAAATATCAAAAAATAATATATAAACATTATTAAATTAAAATAAAATTAGATATAAGTAAAACTTAACTTTATTACACCTATGTTTTTAACATATATAATAGTTTCGTTTTTAACTTTCAGTATTTTTATATCATTAAAATTCTTATATAAATAAATAATTATTGTATTGATTTTCCATATCTTTTAGAAATTTTTTAATAAAACTTTTATTAAAGTTTTTATTATAAACTTATTATTATTCAATTTTAAATATATCGATTTAATTTTTTAATTTCAGTTTTTTTACTAAAGACTTTATTTTTTGGAGATTAAATGAAGTGGAAAATTATTGGTAAAATATTAATATTAGATGAAAAATCTTGTAATCTATCACAATCAGAACTTTACAGTTTAAAAGATAAATTCCATGTTGAATCTATTATTAAAGTAGGAAATATTCAGGGACCCTTAAGAGAACCAACAATAGAAGTCTTACTTGGTTCTAGCACTGAAACTATTCATAAGGAAAATGGATGTTTATTTAAATTAGATCTTTCTAAGGTTATGTGGTCAAAAGGAAATACTAATGAAAGATTAAGAATAGCAAAATTAGTTAAAGATGATGAAATTGTTCTAGATATGTTTGCAGGTATAGGCTATTTTTCTATTCCAATAGGAGTACATGCAAATCCTAAAAATATTTACTCTATTGAATTAAACCCTAATTCTTATAATTTTTTAAAAACAAATATTGAATTAAATCATATTAATCAAAAAGCAGGTTATGAAAGAATTGTTCCCATATTAGGAGATTGTAGAATAAAATCAAAAGATTATATGGCAGATCGAATTCTTATGGGTTATGTTAGAACAACACATGAATTTTTACCAACTGCAATAAATTCCCTAAATCCAGGAGGTATACTCCATTATCATGAAACCGTTCCAGATAAATTAATTAATACAAGACCTATTAATAGAATAAAAAAAGCTGCAGGAGATAGGGATGTTGAACTTATTAATCTTGTTAATGTTAAAAAATACTCTCCTGGTGTAAGTCATATTGTTGTAGATGCAAGGGTTGAATAAATATTAGAAAATATTAACTTTAACAGTTTGATAAGTGCTTTATTATGTTTTATTCAGTTCATTTTGTAATTTTTGAGTTTTATCTAGTGTAAGTGGACTTAAATAATCTGGGTTTATGTATTTTTCATAAACAGCTAATCTCTCTTTTAAAACATTTCCACAGTCTACTGTTAACTCATTTAAATAATCAAGTGTTGGCCATGGAGAGCTTGCATTAACATAATCATCTGTTAAGGGTGATACTCCTCCCCAATCATCAGCACCAGAAAGTAAAAATATTTGTGCACTGTCATAATTTAGATTTGGAGGTACTTGAATAGACACATTATCAAATAATAATTTTGCAAGTGACACTGTTCTTACCATATCCATTAAACTTGGCTCAGGATAATTTTCCATTTCTATTCCAGGAGTAGGTGTAAAGTTTTGTATAATAATCTCTTGAATATGAGCATATTTTTCATGTAATTTTTTAATGGTAAGTAGAGAATCAACAATTTCCTCTTTTTTCTCACCAATACCAATTAATATTCCTGTGGTATATGGTATTTTTAATTTACCTGCATTAGTAATTGTTTCAATTCTATGTTTAGGTGATTTTCCAGGGCTTTTTTCATGAGCAATTGTTTTCATTAGCCTTTTAGATGATGATTCTAACATTAAACCCATAGATACATTTACTTCTTTTAATTTTTTCATATCATTATATGAAAGGTTACCACAGTTGGTATGAGGTAAAAGATTAGTCTCTTCAAGTGTAGATTTACAAAAATCATAGGTATAGTCTATCATTTTTGTATAACCTAATTTTTTTAGTTCTTCTTTTACCACTTTTTCTTCGTCTGCGTCTTCACCAAATGCAAATAATGCCTCTTTACATCCATATTTTTCACTTTCACTTAATGTATGTAAAATTTCTTCTGGTTTTTTAAGAATAATTGCACCTTTATCTTCAGGGCTTTTTTTAAAGTTACAATAACCACAATCGTTTTTACATATTTCTGTTACAGGTATAAAAACATTTTTGGAATAAGTTATGTCATTGTTTTCTTTTTTTAAAGATGCAAGATTCATTAAATCAATAATATCTTTTGATTTTGTATTTAATATTCTGGATAAATCTTCTTTAGATAATTCTTCAATACTTATTCTTTTTGATTTTAAATCATCTAAAATTTTCATAAAAATCAGTTATGTGGTTTTTAAATTAAATTTAATAAATTAGCTTAGTTTAAATAAAAAATTAATAAAAAGGAATGTTTTATTCAGAACCAGAAACAGTTACCTCAATAAAACATGGGCCTGCATTATTTGTATCTTTCCATATTACAATGAATACTCCTGCACCAGCCATTGTAAACATTCTATATTTAACGGTTATTCCTCTAGATTCAAAATCTTTAACAAGTCTTAAAACTCCATTAGGGTCTGTTGTTGCATTAACATTTACAGAAGATCTGACCTGTTCATCCATTTTATTAATAAGTTTTCCAGCTTCATCAGAAACTACATTAATTTCTTCACCCTTATAACTTTTAATAATTTCATCAAGAATTTCATCTACTTCTTTTTCCATATCTATTGTATCAGGAACAAACCCTCGTACAATAAGTATTTTTCCATTATCCATTGCAGGTCTAGATCCTTTAAAGGCATTAAATTTTCCAAGTATATTTCCAGCAATTCTATGTAAATTTGACATATTATTCCTTTTAATATTTAATTATTTAAAACATCTTTCATGTCTTCTTTTAATTCAGCCATTGTTGCAATTTTTTCAGCAAATGCATCATGTCTGTGAATACTTTCTTTATTTAATTGACAAATAGTTATTATAGTATCATCAGGTAAGTATGAAAATTCATCTACAATTTTCTCTACCATATTTCTAACACAGTCTTCAACAAAGACAGGTTTTTCATGTGCATTCATAACTGTTGCATTTTCATCCGGACGTTTTAAAAGTCCACAAACTGGAGAACTCATTGAAGATTCGATAATTTCAATAATAGTTTCAGCATTAACTTTTTGATCTATAGGAACTTCTATTAATATTGTTCCTACTCCTCTTTGGTTATGTGATGCAAAGGTTACTGTATCAATTACTTTTTGGGTGGTCTCTTCATCTAAAAATTCAAGTAATTTATTTTTATCTACTTCTTTTACAGTTTCTTGTGCACATGGACATACAGTCATTCCAATAACTTCTGCTCCAATACTTTTACGTATTGTAATTTCATCATTATTTCTAATTCCAATAGATTTTGCAATTAATTTACCAATTTCCTGAGAATTTTTTCCGGTAACTGGTGATTTTCTATTGAACATATAGTCACTTTCCATATACACTTCAATTTTTTTTGCATATTCGTGTTTTAGCATCATTTTTTCAACGATTTCAGCACAAATAGATTCTACTTCAATAGCATCACTATTTGTAACTTCTTCCATTACTTCACTTATAGCTTCAGGAGTTCTTGACATATGTATACCTTTTTGATTACTTGGTAAATCTACATATGCATCAAAAGTAGGTATTAATACAATTGGCCTTAAATTTTCTCCTCTATTTAATGTTAATAATTTTTTTACACCTTTAACTCCTACTCTAGAAAGTTCTATAGGAACAACAGGTGCTTTATCCTGAGTATCTGGGAAACAATTTACCATAGTATACCTTCTAAAATTGTATCTTTATAAAAAAATATTTATCTAAAATAAAATTTTATTAAAATTATATTTAAGTTTAACTATTTAAAAAAAGTAATTTTTTAGCTTAATAAAAGAATAATCTTAATTTTTTTTTAAAATATATAATTTATTTATATTTTAAGCAGATTTGGAAAATAAGTTTTTAGAGAGTTTTAATTAGTATTAGATAAATAATAATATATTTTTTTTATATTATTATCTTCTAATTAATTTATAATTGTTTTTTTTTAAATGTTTAAAGAATATTAGCTGAACCCATATCTTCTTTAACAACATTTAATACTGTTTGAGTATAGGTTCTCTCAATACCTGGCTCTTTTAACATTTCTTTAATGAATACATCCAATTCATCAGTGTTTTTAAATTTAGCAATTAAAATAGCATCATATTCTCCAGTTACATCATATATACCTACAACATTTTTGTTAAAGGATATTTTAGTTTCAAAGTTTTCAAGTTTGCCTCCTTTAACTCTAACCCCTATAATACTTGTAAGTACAAACCCTAATTTCCTATGATTAATAATAGGGGAGAACTTTTCAATTACGCCATTTTTAACCATTTTTTCGATACGATTATGTACAGTTCCTACGGAAATATTCAAATCTCTTGATATTTGCCTATAAGATACTCTTACATCTTCATTAATTATTTTTAAAATATTTTTATCTGTATCATCTAATTTAATTATCTCTGTATCTTTTTTACTCATTTAAAATCCTCTTTTTATAATTTCCTTCCTTTTTTATTGATATTATTAATTATATTTATGTTCTTTTATAAACTTTTCTATTTACTTTTTATATCAATGTATATTTTTTTAAATTTTTAATTATATTTTGTTAGTATATGTGTTATTTTTTATACTTATTTGAATACTTTTTTTATTAATTTTTAGTATTTTGTCTTTTTTTAATTTAAAAATGTTTTTTTAGTTTTTTAAAGCATTTTGTCTTTTTTTATTTTCATTTTGTTTTGATTAGTGTTTTTATACTTTTACTAAAATATTATTTGGTAAACCTTAATTTAAATAGGTTAATTTGTTTTTACTTAAAATAACTTATAATTTAATTTTATTTTCTAAAATTAAGATTATAAACTTAAAAAGAGTTTTAAAATATTTTTTTTTTTAAAATAAGATATTTTTTTAATTAAATTTTTCAAGAAATTATTATAATTATTTATTACATTTTTTAATTTTTTTTAAATAATTACTAATTTTTCTTTAAGATTTTTATTATTCAATATAAAAGTTAAAAAATTTATTTATAATAAATTATTTTTCAACTAAATCAATCTTTAAAATTATTTTAAATTTATTATAAATTATTCAATCTAAATGAGTAATTTATAGATGATCTACAATAATTTTGTTAATAAATAGTAATTGATAGAATAAATAGAAGAATAATTAGGTGTAGGATTGTTAATGGAATAGGTGAATAATTTAGTTAATAGATATTTAATAATATGTGAATAAGTTAGGTGTAGGATTGTTAATGGAATAGATGAATATAGGTAATAAGAGAGTTATTGATAAAATAAAATAGAATTGTTTTAAGTTATTTTCCAATACTCAAATCATTTACAGCATCACGAATCTTTTCAAGAGGTGCATCTGTTTTAATAGCTGTTGGAGTAAAATGTGTTCTTAAAGCATAATATCCAAGGGATTCAAGATGCTCCATGACCTTATCTATTTTAGGTGCACTGATTTTTAATGTTCTTGAAATTTCATGAATATCATAAGAGCTTGGACTTGCATCTGCTTCATTTTCACATTTTTTAAGTAATGTTTCCATTTCACTAGAGGTATTTAATTTTTTTTCAGGAATCAGTTCAATGGTTTGACTTATAAAATCCTTGTCCTGAATTTTTCCAAGCCATAATGGTCCTGCATGAATAAGTTTCTCTCCACATATAGGGCAAGTATCATTTAAACTTCCTGCAAGGCCACTTTTACTTTCTCTGTAAAGACAATTTTTACAATGGGAAATATATCCCATATTTTTAAGACTTTCATCTGTTGCTTTTGAACCTTTTTTAATAATCATATAAATTCTCATATAATGTTCAGTACTATGTGATAATTTAATCTCAATATATTTTTTATATTTTGCAAATGTTAATGCTATAAATCCTGCAAGTATTCTAATTCCATTTTCATGACAATATTCACTTTTATATGGTTTAGCATTATATTTTCTAATACATGGTGCTTTATAGGTTCCACATAAAGCGGAAGTATCAGTTGCGGTAACACATAAAAGACTATTTCTTTTAATGGATGCTGCTACAGAATCAATAAAAAAACTAGGTGTTCCAAAAGGATCAATATCTACAACATCAAAGCGTCCACGATTTTTTCTAAGAAAATTATTTGCTTCATCTTGATGGATTTCAAAATTGTTTTCTTCAATACTTATACTATTTTTAATTGCATTTTCTTTTGTAAATTCTCCTGCAAGTGGACTAATATCATTTACTGCAACACTACCAACATTATCAATTTCTTTTTTATATCTTATTCCTCTTATTCCGCTTCCTCCAAATACATCTCCAATATTTATTTCACTATTTAAATCTTTTTGAAATCTTTGTATTACAAGAATAGATATGTCCCTATTTAATTCCATTTTAGGATTATAAAATACTGGTGCTTCAGAGGATACTTTTTCATATTCTGGAAATTGGATTTGACATAATCCTTCATTAATTGTCCTAATTTTACTTTTTGTATCTTCATCCATTATATCACAATAATTTTTTTAAATATAATTTTTTTCAATTTTATATTATTTTTTTTATTTTCGTTTAATTTAGATTATTTAAATACTGGCACTTTCAAAAACTTATGTGATTTTAATTTTTATAAGTTACACAACCCAAAAATTATCCATCGATTTATGATTTATTTTTAATTTAAAAATTTATAACTTAATATATTAAGTTGAAATTATATATTAATTGTGAACCTTAATTTTTCTAAGGTAAAAAAATGGAAATAAAAGTTATCACACAAGTTTTTGAAAGTGCCTAAATACTTAACAATTTATTTTATATATTATCTTAATAATAAATTATAATATCATGGTTATTAAATGAAAAAATTATTTTTATTTGAATATTTATTTTTTTTACTTGGTGAGTTTATGGCAGATAGAATAAATATAGCTAGTCCTATAATTGAACAGGAAGAAATTGATAATGTAGTTGAAGTATTAAAATCAGGTATGATTGCTCAGGGTCCTAAAGTCAGTGAGTTTGAAGATAATTTTGCTAAATGGATAGGGACTAAGTATGCAATTACTACTAGTTCTGGAACCACTGCATTACACACTGCAATGTTAGCATGTGATATTAAAGAAGGGGATGAAGTAATCACAGTAGGTTTTACATTTGCAGCAAGTGCTAATTCCATATTATACACTGGTGCTAAACCAGTATTTATTGATATTTGTGAAGATACATTTTTAATGGATCCTTCAAAAATCGAAGAGGCTATAACCGATAAAACTAAAGCTATTCTCGTCGTTCAATTATATGGTCAATCAGCTGATATGGATACAATTTTAGAAATTGCAAAAAAACATGATTTAATTGTAATTGAAGATGCTGCTCAAGCTCATGGTGCAGAGTATAAAGGTAAAAAAGTTGGTAATTTAGCAGATGTTGCTTGTTTTAGTTTTTATCCAACTAAAAATATGACTACTGGTGAAGGTGGAATCATTACTACAAATAATGAAGAAATTGCAGAAAAATCAAAAATCTTCAGAGCACATGGTTCTCCAGTTAAATATCATCATTCTTATTTAGGATATAACTTTAGATTAACTGATATTGCAGCAGCAATTGGTCTAGCTCAACTTAAAAAAATAGATTCATTTAATAATATAAGAAATAAAAATGCTGAATACTTAAACAACGGATTAAAAGATATTGAAGGAGTAACTACACCTGTTGTAAAAGATGGAAATAAGCATGTATATCATCAATACACTATTAGGGTTGAAGGTGATAGGGATGCTTGGATTAAATTTTTAGATGAGCATGGTATTGGTTGTGGAGTATATTATCCTATTCCATTATATAACCAAGAATATTATAAAGGCTTAGGATATAATCAATCATGTCCTGTTACTGATAAAGTTGTAAATGAAGTAATTTCTCTTCCAGTTCATCCAAAATTAACAGAAGAAGAATTAGATACTATAATCTCTGTAATTAAAGAGGCTTCTTTAAAACTTCTTTAATACTCAATTTTTATTTTTTT
Organism: uncultured Methanobrevibacter sp.; assembly: GCA_900314605.1. Classification (GTDB taxonomy): domain Archaea; phylum Methanobacteriota; class Methanobacteria; order Methanobacteriales; family Methanobacteriaceae; genus Methanarmilla. The sequence continues at coordinate 15,396 of OMVX01000050.1, forward strand.
ATAGCTATTAACTCTTTTTTATATTTTTTTTATTCAATTTTTTTTGTTTAGTTTACTTTTTACTCTTATATTTTATTTATTTAGTTTAGTCTTTTTTGTTGTTTTATTCATATTTAGTTTATAAATTTTTAAATTATTTTGAATCTTTAATTTACATCTTTTTAATCATTTTTAATGAATTTTAAATATTTTATTTTAAATTTATGATTAAAAATTTATAATTTATTAAGATAATTATAATTTCAATATTTTTTTCATTCTTTTTATAATTTTAAGTTAATAATTAATTTTATTAATTTAAAAAATTAAGTTCATATTATGGTAAAGATTGATAAAGAGGAGTTTAATCAAAAAATATTTACAAGGATTAATAATCTTATTGATGAATATAAATTGATTAAGGATGGGGAAAAGATTGCTATAGCATTATCTGGAGGTAAAGATAGTGTTTTAACTCTTCATGCTTTAAGTAAATATCAAAATCAATCAGATATTGATTTTGAATTAATCGCTATTTCTGTAGATGAGGGTATTAAAGGATACAGATCTTCTGGTTTAGATGCAGCAGTCAATAATTGTAAATTATTAGATATAGATTTAATTGAAACTTCTTTTTATAACACTTTTAATTATAATTTAGATGATATTCATATGGAATTTAAAAGTGCATGTATTGTTTGTGGTGTTTTTAGAAGATATATTTTAAATAAAACATCCTATGAACTTAATTGTGATAAAATTGCTACAGGTCATAATCTTGATGATGAAATTCAATCTTTTCTTATGAGTTTTGCAAGAGCTGATACTCTTAAATTTTCTAAATTTGGTCCAGAATTAAACCGTATCCATCCTAAACTGGTTCCTCGTATAAAACCATTATGGAATACTCCAGAGAAGGAAGTGGGTATGTGGGCTTTATTGAATAATATTGATGTTCATCTTGAAGAATGTCCTTATTCTCATCTTTCTCTTAGAAGTAAAATTAAAGGTTTTTTAAATGATGCTGAAGATAAAAATCCTCAAACAAAGATTAATATTTTAAACTCATTTATTAAATCTTTAAATGTTGAAGTTAAACCACCAGTTCTTTATGAATGTAAATATTGTCATCAACCAAGTTCCACTGATGTATGTAAAGCATGTGAGATACTTAAATTATTAGATGATAATAAATAAAATTGTTTTAAAATATTAAATTATACATAATTATATTATTAATTTACTTTAGACTATTCATAATATTTTTTAAAGATTTACATAATAATTAAAATTAATATTATATAATTAGACTAATAATGTTTCACAGGTGTTTTTATGGTAAATAATAAAAGAGAGTACCAAGGATTTATAGTAATATTAACTATTTTATTTGCTGTTGTAATTTTAAAATATACATATAATTTTCATAAATTCGATATTTTAATCGATTCTATTTTAGTTTTAATACTTATTTATGCAGGATATATTTTTTATAAAAATAGAGACGAAATTAAATCTAGAAATAAACGTTATAAAGAAAACTCTAAAAATATTAAAGGTAAAAAATAGTTTAATATTTAAATTCATTAATTGAATTTAAATTTACTAATTTATTTAATTGTTTCTTTAGTTTTTTCTGTACATTATATTTTTTCATTTTTTTTTTTTTAAAATGGTGGCAAAATTATTTAAACTACTATAAAAAAGTATAATTTTAAATATAATAATAAATATCTTTATAATTTATATTACAGTATTTATTTTATTCTTTCTTCAGTTTTAAACCAATTTTGAGATTTAGGTTTAAGTACTGTTAATATTAGTGTAAAAATCAATAATATTGCTAATAATATTACAAAAATTAACATATATTGATTATTTGTATCCTTTATAATGTCATTTATTCCTTCAACCCAAAGAATGCATAGTAAAATTGGAATAATATATTTAAGAAGTATTATCCACCATTTACCTAGTTTTAATGTTTTACTTTTACTATTTAAAAACTTTATTAATTTTTCTGCTTTAAATATCCATGTAAAAAGGATACATTCTATAATTACAGAGAATATAACTACAAAATTATTGACAAAGTTATCAGTAATAGTAAGTATATATTCTCCGCAAGAAGTAGCATAAATCATTGAGGCTAATGCACCAACAAGAACTAAAATACTTGTTGTTTTTTTCCTTGTCATATTAAATTTATTTTGAATAGAAATTGAAAGTACTTCAAAAGATGATAACATACTTGTAATACCTGCAACATAAACTGTGAAAAAGAATAGTGGACCTAATATTAATGCGATTACTCCTAAAACATTAAATATTTGAGGATATGTAACAAAAATTAGACTTGCACCCTCAGATACAATCTTTTCAATAGGGATCCCTGATTGAAGTGACATATGGCCTAAAGTTGCGAAAACTCCAAAAGCTGCAAAGTTCTCAAATAAACTATTTGCTATAACAACATATAAACCGCTTGTAACCAAATCTATATCTTTTTTAGTATAACTTGCATAGGTAAATCCTGCACCCATACCTAAACTTAATGAGAAAAATATTTGACCAAATGCTGCTACCCATATATCGATATTCCATAAGGCTTCATAATCTGGTTTAAACAGTTCATTTAAACCAATATTTGCACCCGGTAAAGTTAAAGAATATATAACAATAATAATCATTGTAATAAATAATATTGGAACAAATATTTTAGAAACTTTTCCTAAACCGTCTTCTAAGTTTTTATGAGAAATTAACCATACAATAAACCATACTACAAGCATCGAAAGAGCAACTAAGGGTAGAAAATGAAAAATGCCTCCTAGTGAATTAGTAGAGTGTAGTATATTATGGCTTAAAAATGTATTAGGGTCAGATCCCCATCCTTTAAAAAAACTTAAAATGAAGTAGATACCATCCCAACCAATTATTGTAGAATAGTAAATTGTCATGATAAATACAACAACTGGTAAAATCCATCCATAATATTCTAATTTAGGATTGATATTGATAATTGCTTTAGTAAAAGAAGATTTATAATTATATCCAACACCATATTCTAAAATAGTAAAAGGGATTGCTAAAACTAAAATTGCTATTAAATAAGGGATATAAAATTCTCCTCCCCCATTAGAATAAAGTACATATGGATATCTCCAAATATTGCCTAATCCTACAGCAGACCCTATCATTGCTAAAATAAATGCTAGGTTACTGTCCCATTCATTTTTATTTCCCATTATATCCATCACATTTAACGATAATAATAATATATAGTAGTTTAATTTATTTATAGTTCAGTGTTTTTTAAGGGTCGGCTTTGTCATTTTGTTAGTTGGGATTTTATTTTTTTCATCCATCCATTTTTTCTGTTGAAAATTTGGTTAAATATGCCTTGTTCTGTTCTAAATCT
>OMVX01000051.1 GCA_900314605.1 uncultured Methanobrevibacter sp.
TATTTTATGAAAATTTTTTGCAAAAAAACAAAAGATCAAAAATTTCAATCAAAAAAATCCAACAACAAAATTACCAACTAACAAATTGACAAATACATATTAATTTAAGAAAATTTTTTAAATTTTAAAAAAACTTAAAATAAAAAGTCTAATTAATAATCGATTCAATGTAAATAATAAAAATTTAGAAAATATACTTAAAAATCCATGTGAATAAAAGAATATACTAAAATAAAAAAGGAATATTAATTATAAAAGAATAGTTCCTTGATTATTAACATGGGTTTGAATGATTTTACCTTCAAATTGGCTCCAAGCATCTTTAACCTGATCTATTGACTGATCATCTACAATAGCTGTAAAAGCAGATCCTGTACCAGATAGACCAGATGCTAATGCTCCAGCAGATAATGCTTCAAGAGCAATATTAGAATCATAACCTAAAACACTTGAATATAAAATACCATTTAAGTTAAGTGCATTAAAATAATTTTTATCTAAAGCCTGTTTAAATGCTAAATCAACCATTGAAGATATAAGTGATGTTTTTTTAACATCAACATCAATTGTTAAAGAGTCCTTATCAACTAAAAATATTAAAATATCAGATTCATTAAACTTTTCTTTAAGTAGAATTTTCCGATTATAATTATCTGTTACAACAACACCACCAAAAAAAGAAGCAGAAGCATCATCATAAGCACCTGTAATAGTTACTTTTGCATCAAGTGATGTGTCAATTGCTAGGTTTAATACTTCTAAGTCATCTAATGGTTTAAAATCGAATTCATCTGCAATATAAGAAGAAACCCCTTTACAAACAGCATTTGATAATGCACTACTACTAGATAATCCTGAGCCCATTGGAAGATTAGTTTCTGTTTCAATTGTTAAAGGACAATCTACATTATAATGTTTAAGTATAGCATCAGCACACATATCCATAAGTTTAGTATCTGCACCAATATCTGATTTAGATATAATCTTATCCTTTTTATTTTCACAGACTGAAGCTTTAATATTTAAATCTATACCAAAAGCAGAACCAAATCCTGTAGAAATGGCATTTATTATAGTAGCTGAACCTGGAGATACAACTGTTTTTTTCAAATAATCACCTATAAAATCATACAATATATTATAATATTAAATAATTATTTAAATCTTTTAGAAAATATATTAAAATTTCTTAATTAAAAATCCAATACATTAAAAAAGATAATAATATAAAATTTAGAAAGATTATATAATTTAATTTATAATTATTGATTAAATAAAACTTTTTTGAAATTTGTCTAATTGATTAATAAAAAAATAGATATCATAAATAAATGGAAAAAAAATAGAAATAAAAAAATGAAATAAAAAATTAAATAAAAAAATAGCTATAATAAAGTGTTAAAGTTTTCTTGAGCATTCTTATAGAACTTAGACGCCTCCAACCCATTAACAAAAATATGGTTAACAGTTAAAACTACAGTCATTTCATAATTCTCATTGACCTTTCCCCAATGAATTAAAGGTGAGGTTTCATGAGGAAAAGCTACTGTAAGGGTGATAGAATCAAAATCAATCCAAGGAAGACATGAAAAAATAGCAATGTTGGCCTTTATCCTTTCTATCATATCTAAATCAAAAAACTCCTCAACATCATCTAAAATATTATTCTAATGGTCTACTACATAATCATACCATTTAAAAATATTATCAAATTTTTGAGGTGGTTTTACCCTCATTTCCTTATATACCTTATCACCCTTCTTCATTATAGGACAAATAGCATCCAAAGACTTAAATTCAAAGACCTTATTGTCAATAATTTTTCTTTTCATCTCAGGAATATCATTCAATCCATTCATCAAGGGTCCAAGAGACAATACAAAGACATATTATTTTCCTTTGAAAATTTCCATAGATGCTCCACATTGATTCTTGCAGATATTGAAAAACTTGGAACTAAAAAATTTATAAAAGTGTGTTTTCTAAATCAAAATCTATCTCCTTCATCATTTGAAACTTCCATATTAAAATCATTTATTAATATAAATAATTAAACTATAAAAATAATTTAGTAAATATTTCTAAAAGCTAAAGTTTATATATTAATTTATAAAAAGTTTATACAATTAATTATTTAATAAAAATTTAATTATTAAAAAATATGAAATTAAAATCTGATAGATTATATTTAATGATTATTAGATTATAAAAAATGGAGTGATAAAATGACAAAAGTAGAAGTATTTGTATCCTCAACATGTCCACACTGCCCTGCTGCAATTCAGGTAGTTGAAGAAGCTAAATTACAAGTTTCAGACCTTGAAGTTGAAATTTGTAATGTTGAAGAAGAAGAAAACATTGAAAAAGCTACTAATTATGGAATTGTTGCTGTACCTGCAATTGCTATTAACAATCATATTGAATTTGTAGGTGCACCTAGTTTAACTGAATTATTAGCAAGATTACAATAAATTATTTAATATTTTTTATTTATTCATTTTTACTTATTTTTTACTTATTTTTTTAAATTTTATATTTATTTAATGATGAAAACAAAATAATTTATCATATTACTAGCTGATTCTTTTATATAAAGAGTATTTTTAATTATTTTTTATTGTAAAAAGTTAAAATAATGATTAGCTTATTATATTGAGATATTTTCCAATATAATATTAAATAAATCCAAATAGATTAATACTTACAATAAAATTATATTAATAGATAAGTATTTTATTTAAAAATACAAATTTTATTTTATGGATAAAAATAATCAGGAAAAGGATATAAAATCTGGACCAACAACAGGAAGTATTGCAACTGCAACTGCTCTCGCTAGCTTAAAAAGAATAATTAGTGACGAAGAAATATCAATTGTACAAATAAATACACCAAAAGAAAAATTAGATATATTTTTAGATAGTTGCAGATTAGTTTGTGAAAATAAAGCAATATCTTCAGGGCATAAATATCCTTATGATGATCCAGATGTTACTGTTAATATTGAAATAATTACAACAGTTGAACTCTTAAATTTTGATGAATATATGCCTGATTACGATAATCCTTTAATTGATAAAGAAGATAATGTAATTATAAAAGCAGGAGAAGGTATTGGTAAGGTTACTAAAAAAGGTCTTCAAATACCTATTGGAGAATATGCTATTAATCCGGTTCCACGTCAGATGATTAAAGATAATTTATCAAAATATGTACCTGAAAATAAAATTGCAATAGTTACTATTAATATTCCAGAGGGTGAAGAAATTGCTAAAAGAACAATGAATCCTCGTATTGGAATAGTAGGTGGAATAAGTATACTTGGAACAACCGGTATTGCAAGGTCTATGAGTACAAAAGCATATAAAGATTCTCTATTAATACCTCTTGATGTTGCAATTGCAGAAGAATATGATGATATAATATTTGTTCCCGGAAATATTGGAGAGAAAATTGCAGAAAAAATTTTAGATATTAATGAAGATCAGATTATTCAAATGACTAATTTTGCAGGTTTTATGTTTGAAGAGGCAGCAAAAAGAAAAATAAGAAAATTAACATTACTAGGTCATATTGGAAAACTTGTTAAACTTGGAGGAGGAATATTTAATACTAAACATTCTGTGGCTGATGGGCGTAGAGAAATATTTGCAGCACACACAGGATTATGTGGTGGTTCTACAGAAACTATAAAAGAAGTTTACTCCTGTAAAACTACAGAAGAAATAATTGAAATACTTAAAAAATCTGATTTAGATATATTAGTATTAGACAGTATTAGTGATGCAATAATCAAAAGAGTTCACGATAGATTTAATATAAGTTTAAATGTGATTATTGTTGATATGGAAGCTAATATACTAAATTCTAACTATGATAAAACATTAATTAAAGACCATTTAAAATGAGAACTTACTACAAATTGAATAAAGATATGTTTACTTATAAATATTTGAATAAAGTCATATTGTGAAATTTATTTTAAAATTATTAAATTTAACTAAAAAAAGTTACTTATACTTATAATACCTGCCAATTATTCTCTAAAATATTAATGTTTAGATTAGAAAAACAGAAACTACTTAGAATCAATATAAATCTTAATTTTTTTATTTGCCAATAATTGACATACATTTAATCCAACTAATCTTTTATTGCCAATATAGAAAAATGGAGCTAAGAAAAATGCTACCATCGAATAAATAAATGCAAATAAACTGAATCCTTGATTATAACCCATTACAATAATAATAGCAAATATTTGTGATATGACCACTGCAATTATAACTTTGATAAAGGATTTAATATCAAACAAATATATTAACCTACATATTTCAAGCAAATTGAATGCTTCTAAAAATTTTCCTTTATGCAAATATCTATTTAACAGACCTCCAATTAAAAATAGATATATACAGCAAAATAGAAATATAAATAATAAAGCAACTAATATGTTTCCATTAATATAATAATTTTTTGCTTGAAGAAAGAATACTATTAAAAACCCAGTATATATAAATGTAACAACAGATTTTTTAAAACCTTCCTTAGTTAATTTTAATATATTTCGAAATTTAGGATGGTTATCTGAACCTTTAAGAGTGTACCAAGAGACATATGATCCATATCCAATAAGTATAAGATAAGTTACAACAAAAAGCTTTAAAAATGGAGTAATGAAACTAAATTTAAAAATAACTGAAGTAATTGTAAGCAATATACCATTTATAAAAATTGATTTTTTATCACTTATTGCATATCTTATTGAGTCTAGAACATAGTTAAAAAATAATTTCATAGAATCCACTTTAAAAAATAAAAAATTTTAATATTATAAGATATCTTTCTCACATATTAAAAAGATATGGTTAAATTGAAATTCAATTATTTTTGATTTAGATTATTTAAACAATAAAAAAAGCAATATATATTCTTAAATATAATACTAATCAGATAAGCTAATTATAAAAGGGCATTTGATAATGAATATTAAACATTCTATTATTGGGGTAATTTAATAATAATATAAGGATGGTTTAATGTATTAGGAAAAAGTAATGGGTTTAAAAAGTTTGAGAATTGAATATAAATATTTTAAAATGCATAGTAATTGTTATAATGTTTCTGGATTATGCAACTTATCTTTTTCGTGGCAATCACATATAGTAGTATGTATTTAGGTTCGTTTTTAATCATTATAGGTATTACTGGATTATTTTTACCTGCCTACTTTCAAGATTTGAAAAGAAAAAAATATTTATTAATTCATTATGGTAACTGCTATAACCACATTTCTGCAAATTTTTATATATGATTTTAGAATTGTACTTATCTTAAGAATTATTTATCTGTATTCTTTATTAGAGTTGGTGTATCAATTGTATTTAATCTCTTCACGTATTATTAGAAACAATTACTCAATTAAGTTATGATGAATTATCATTTTTATTATTACTTAATGGAATAGCAAGTGTGTATGGAACAAGTCTTATAGCTAGATTAATGCAATTGAAGTTGAAATTAACACTTGTTACATACCCTATAATTTTTATAATACTTATAAATTTAATGTATTCAATATTCAGTATCCACACAGTATGTTTTTAATTGTAATTATCCTACTATTGATGAATATCCTTTTAATGTCTAGAAGAAGGTATTATAACTTTTATTGAATTAAAACATTTCCAAATTATTTTTACATAATTTAATTTTTTTGTTTATTAAAATATCCATTGTATTATGTAAATTAATATTTTCATAATTTATAATTATTTTTTTTTCAATTACCATAATTTAACTCGTTTATAAATTTATTGATTAATATTAAATGATAAAAAAATTTATTAAATAATAAAAATCTGATTTTATTAAAATTATTATCAAAAATCTTAATTAATTAAAATATCTATATTTATGTATAGAAAGTTTCTAAGAAAACTAAAATTAATATAAAATTTATTTGTGATAAAATGAAAATAGCAATGGTTGGTCAATTCCCTCCACATATTGGAGGGGTAGGGGTTCATATCCACACACTTGCAAAAGAACTGGTTAAAGAAGGTCATGAAGTATATGTAATTACCTACCCACATAAAGATTTAAAAGATATTGATGGAATACATGTAATAGGAACTAAAGGAATAAATATACCTGGACTTAGAGGATTAGGATTTTATTTACATGGAAAAAAAGCCCTAAAAAAACTTGTTAAAGAAGAGAATATTGATATTATACATGGTCATTATCTTATCCCAGCAGGGATGATTGCAGCGGAAGTAGGTGAAAAGATGAATATTAAAACCTATCTTACTGCACATGGATCTGATATTTTTGAATTATATAATAAAAAAGCAATTTCACATCCCTTTATAAAAAATACACTTAAAAAAGCAGATGTTGTTTTTGCTGTAAGTGAAGCATTAAAAGAGAATATTTTAAAAATCCCTGTTAAAGGACTTAAAGATAAGGTAAGAATACATCATAACTCAGTGGATATAAGTAGATTTAAACCAGATGCGGATTATAGTTTTAAAGAAGAACTTAAGAAAAACTATGGACTTGATAATGATAATCCAATATTATTATTTGTTGGAAATTTAATTAAACGTAAAAATGTTGATGGTTTAATTGAAGCTAAAAAATTAAGTTCAACAGAGTATAATCTTGTTATTGTAGGTACAGGTCCTGAATTAAATAAACTCAAAAAGCAGGCAAAAGGTATAGATAATATTTATTTTGCAGGTAAAAGAACAAATATGGAAAATATTGTCCCTTCATCTGATATTGTAATATTACCTTCCCATAGTGAAAGTTTTGGGATTGTACTTATAGAAGCTCTTGCATGTGGAAAAGGAGTTATAGGAAGTAATACTGGAGGAATTTCTGAGATTATTACACCTGATGTTGGATTATTAATTGATAGTAAAGACTATCAATCTATAGCTAATGCAATTGATAAAGTATTTTCAGATGAAGATTTAAAAAACAAGTTTTCTCAAAATGCACGGCAAAGAGCAAAAGTATTTTCAAAAATGGAAATACCTTATGATGAGTAGAATAAATAAAATTAAAGTATAATAAAAGAAACTATTGTGGGTTAATATAAAAGACCGCCGAATATTATAGTGTATTCAGGTATTTTATTGGCTATAACCCATTTCATAGGAATATTAAATATTCCAGAAGCAGTTTTTTCTAAATCTCCACCAAAACCTTCAAAAGAATATCTGCTTTTATTAGGATAAACACAATCCCCCCCAGTTATACGACTACAACCCTTACATAACTTACATTGATTCGGTATAAGTGCCTTTGAATTATGGCGGGATGATTCTTTAGATAATAATTCATTGTGAAGTAGACGTTTTTCTTTATCTAAACTTTTTCTAAGTATAGCTTTCGCTTCACCTTCTAATTTATCTCCAACATTTTTAGAATCAAAATCTATTTTTACAGCATAAATGTCCAGATTTCTGTATTTTTTAAAAATCTCTTCAACATTAAAATCATATACTGGACAAGCCCAGTTTCTATTATAATTAGGACATTGGATACAATAATCTAAATTAGAATTAATATTAACATAATCAGATAAGTAATCTCTGGTTTTAACTGTTTTTATAATTTTTTTAGTTGTGTACATTTAATCCCCTAGAAATTTTAATTATATAATAATATTATTTTAAATTAATAAAATTCTTTCTTTAAAATTTTTATAAAAATTTAAAGTAAGTTAATAATGTAAAATAATGATTTAATATTTTTTGAAATAATATTTAATGGATTTAATATAAAAACTATAAAAATATTAATTATATTATTAAAAAACATTGTAAAATATAGTTTATATTTATATTAAAATAGAATATTATTATAATTAAATTTTAGTTTAGAGTGAAATTATGAATGATAAAGAGTTTACTCATTTAACGAAAAATGGTATACATATGGTTGATGTTTCAGCTAAATCAGAACAAAACAGATTAGCTATCAGTAGTGGAAATATATACCTTAAAAAAGAAACAATAGAAAAAATCCAAAAATCTGAAATTAAAAAAGGAAATGTACTTACTGTAGCCCAAATAGCAGGAATTCAGGCTGTAAAAAATACATCAGATATTATTCCATTATGTCATCCTTTAAGGATTACTGGAATAGAAATTGATTTTGATGTGAAAACTGAATATATTAATTGTAAAGTAACTGTAAATTCTAAAGGTCAAACGGGAGTAGAGATGGAAGCGATTACAGGTTGTAGTGTTGCACTTTTAACTATATGGGATATGGTTAAAGCTGTTGAAAAAGATTCTGACGGACAGTATCCAAATACACATATAAGTAATATTGAAGTAATAAAGAAAGAAAAAATTAATTAATATATATACTGTTTAAAAACAGATTATTATATAAAAAAATACTGCTGATTAATATGGAAAATTTAGATGAAAATATAGCCAAAATAATTAAGGCAAGTTATCCTTATATTAAAGAATTTAATCCAGCACAAAAAGCAGTGCTCGATAGTGGATATATTGATGATAAGTCTAATTATATAATTGCAATACCTACTGCAAGTGGTAAAACAGTACTGGGAGTACTTGGTTTACTTAAAAGTCTTATTAATGGATCCAAAGCCATATATGCAGTTCCATTAGTTTCTATTCAAAATGAAAAAATCAATGAATTTAAAAAATTTGAAGAATTTGGAATTAAAGTAGGTCGTCATCCAAGTTCAAGTGACTTAGCAGTAATGGTTTTTGAAAGTTTTGATAGTCTTACCCGTTATAATTGGAATGTACTAAGAGATATAGATTCTATTGTAATAGATGAATTTCATATGATTGGTGAAGATTCCAGAGGCCCTACTATTGAGTGTGCACTTACAAGGGCAAGAATTATTAATCCTTCAATGAGAATAATTGCATTATCTGCTACACTTGCAAATATGGATGATATTAAAAATTGGTTAAATGGAAAAGTTATTGAACATGATTATCGTCCAGTTCCATTAAAAAAGCAAGTACTTGATAATGAAATGTTTAATGTAAAAACTAAAAATGATGTTATTGTAAAAATCATTGAAAAAGCCAAAAAAGAAAATAGTCAAGCATTAAGTTTTGTATCAACAAGAAGATTTACTGAAAGTTTAGCTAAATATGTGTCATTAAAAATCAAAACTAAAATTACAAAAAAAGAAAAAGAAAAATTTGAAGAAGTTGCTGAAAAACTACTTGATGTTCCTAAAAGAAAAGGTTCAAGACCAACAACTACCTGTATAAATTTAGCGGAATCAGCAAAATATGGATGTGTATTTCACCATGCCGGATTGTTCTCAGAACAGAAAGAAATTATTGAAGATGAATTCAGAGCAGGAAATATCTTAATGATTGTAGCAACACCTAGTTTAATGTATGGTGTAAACTTACCTTCAAAATCAGTAATTATTCGTGATTATACACGTTGGACTAACCAAGGTCCTCAATCTATACCGGTATTTGATTATGAACAAATGTCTGGAAGAGCAGGAAGACCATTATATGATAAGGAAGGATATTCTTACTTACTTGCAAAAACAGCTGAAGAGGCAAAAAACCTTGAAGAAATGTATGTTAATGGTTTAATTGAAGATACTAATTCAAAATTAATTGAAAACAAAGATGCATTTTATAAACAGATTATCGCACAGGTTGCTTCATCTATATCAAAAAATCCTGATGAACTTTTTGATTTTTTCAAAAAAACATTATATGGATATCAGATGAATAAAAATGAATCTTTAAGTTTTTTTGCTGAAGAAACCTTAAAATATGAAATACAAAGTTCAATTGAATATTTGATGAAAAATGGTATTTTACAAATAACACCAAGTGGCCTTAAAGCAAGTGAATTTGGTCTTTTAATTGCTAAATCAAATTATGCTGTAAATACAGCAATCAAAATTAAAGAATATTCAAACCAACTAGATGGACAACTAAATATTGGGGAATTAATATATTTAATGGCACAAACTGTAGATTTACCTCTAATATCCCGTAAAGCAGGTAAAAATAAAGAACCAATTATTGAAAAAATGACATCACTGGGAATCTTTTCAACGGAAACTGGAAATCCTGAAGCTACATGTGTTTCACTTATAGAATGGATAAATGAAAAAACAGAATATGAAATTGAAAATAAATATAATGTCTATTCTGCATCATGTAGACGATGTGCACTTGAAGCATCAATGCTTATTAAATTTACAAAAGATACATTTGAAGTCTTCGGAGAATATAAATACATTAATGACTTAAATAAATTATCTGCAAGATTATACTATGGTGTTAAAGAAGATATTATCCCACTTGTTCTAGGAGTTAAAAGACTTGGAAGAAAAAGAGCAAGAGCCGCTGTGGAAACTTTTGGTGAAGATTTAAGAGTTGCAAGTATTAGAGATCTTCAAAGAATAGATGGTATTGGTCCTAAACTTGCTGAAAGAATTAAAGAATTTGCAGATAACTATAATTCTCAGTGAAAATAGAGAATTTTAAATAAATAAATAAAATAATTATTATTAATAACTATAATTCTTATGAAAAAAATAGAGAATTTTAAATAAATAAAAATTGTTAAATTTTGAAAATAAATTGTAAAAAAAGATTGATTCTAAAAATGGTAAAAAATTAGTTATTAGAGATAAATTAACCTCCACCAGTTACATTATCACCAATACCTGCTTCACCAAATTCATTCTGTTTTTCTTTAAAACTTTCTTCATTAAAAGTTTCATCCTTATTATAATAATCCTCTTCATCAAGGATTTCATTTTCATATAAAACTTCTACTGCCTCAGCAAGATACCACATATCAGTATCTTTAATTTTAACCCAGTACAGCTCATCTTTAATTTTTAAATCTTCAACTTCACCAGTAGTACCAGTAGCAGTATAACGAACAGTTTCTCCAATTTCAATATTTCTACCAATGGCATCTTTAATATCCATCAAATCACCTAAATACCAAAACTATTCATTATTAATTGTTAATAAATTAATAAAACAATGAAAATAAAAAAAAAAATTAAACGTGAATTAACTTATTAAAAATAAATCAATTAGAAAATTAAATTAATATTAAAATTAATTAAATAATCTAAATTAAAATAGTTAAAAAATAATCTAAATTAAAATAGTTAAAAAATAATCTAAATTATTCAAAGAGTATAATAATTAAATAAATAATTAAAAATAATTATTTATTCGTTAACGATATCAATATCTAATAATACATAATCGCCTATACATTTAATATTTTCAAATTGAACTTGAACATCATTGTTTTTATCTAAAATATTCTTTTTAAGAGAAACAAAAATAATTTCAATTTTTCCAGTTTCTTCATTAAATTCTACATCATTAAGTTTACCAACTTCATTTGCATTAGTATCTAAAACTTTCATACCTAAAAGACTTTTAATTCTCATAAAAAAAAAACCTCATTTTAAACTTTTTTAAAAGAAAATAAAAATTATTATAAAAATAATAATTTAAAAAATATATATAATAACTTTTACAATAAAAATATAAATAATTAACTATAAATTTTTTGAAAAATTTAAAAGAATATAATTATAAAAGGATAATACACATCTAATAATTTAGTTAAAATAAGAATAATTAAAGTAAAATCTAAGTTTCTAATAAAAAGGGATTATATGGACGATAATATATATAAAGCTTCACGGATAATAATTGATGATATTATAAAAAGTAAAATTAAAACTCGTCGTGATCTTGAGGTTAGTAAAAGACAGGTTTGTAGAGATTTAAAATTATCTAAATTTATGAGTAATTCAGATATATTAGAATATGCCAGCTCTGATGAGAAAGAAATAATTACTCCTATTTTACAGAAAAAACCTACAAGAACATTATCTGGAGTTGCTATTGTTGCTGTAATGTGCCAACCACATAAATGTCCTCATGGAAGATGTATGTACTGTCCTGAAAGTAATACTGCACCTCCGAGTTATACTGGAGAAGAACCTGCAGCATTACGTGGACGTATGTTTAAATTCCATCCTTATATCCAATGTTATAATAGATTAATGCAACTACATAAAGTAGGTCATCCTATAGACAAAGTAGAACTGATAATTATGGGAGGAACCTTTTTATCATTAGACTACTCATATCAAGAATGGTTTGTTTCCCAATGTCTTAAAGCAATGGTAGATTTTGGTATAGTACTAGAAGATGTTGCAATTAACAATGGAAGTCTTGATTTAGAAAGTTTAGATAAAAAAATATTAAACAACTATACACCTTACTCTAATGGTCTAGTAAAGAAATATAAACCTAATGACTTTGTAATACTTGAAGATATACAAAAAGCAAATGAATCCTCAAAAATCAGATGTATAGGTATGACATTTGAAACAAGACCTGATTACTGCAGAAAGAATGATATAAACAGAATGCTTAAAATGGGTGTTACAAGAGTAGAACTAGGAGTGCAAACAACAGATGATGAAATATATAAAAAAGTTAAAAGAGGCCATACTGTTCAAGATACAATAGATGCAAATAGAAATCTCAGAGACTCTGCAATAAAAGTTGCAATGCACTTTATGCCCGGACTATTCCAAAGCCCTGAAGAAGACCTTAAAATGTTTAAACAGGTATTTACAGATAAAAACTACAAACCAGATATGTTAAAAATATATCCTGTCCTAGTAACAAAAGGTAGTGAACTATATGACTTATGGCAATCAGGTAAATACCATCCCTACACTACAGAAGAAGCAGTAGAACTGATTGTTGAAATAAAAAAAATACTGCCTAAATGGGTAAGGACTATGAGGATACAGAGAGATATTCCAACAACCCTTATACAAGGAGGAATATCTAATTCTAATCTGGGAGAATTTGTATACAATAGACTTGATGAGGAAAATATTAACTGTAAATGTATAAGATGTAGAGAAATAGGACATAAAAAAACTAAAGAAGATTACAACATCGATGATTATAAATTATTTATGGAAAAATATGAATGTTGTAATGGAATAGAACACTTTTTATCCATTGAAGATAAAAATGAAGAATCTCTTGCAGGATTTTTAAGACTTAGACTACCATCAACCAATCCATTTAGAGAAGAAATTACAGAAAAATCTGCATTAATACGTGAGTTACATGTTTATGGAAACCTAATAAATATTGGTAAAAAGAATATTAATATAGGCCAACACACAGGTTTTGGAAAAGAATTACTGGAAAAAGCAGAAGAAATCTCTATAGACAATGAAAAAGAAGAACTATTAATTATCAGTGGAATAGGAACACGAAATTACTATCGAAAATTTGGATATGAAAGAAAAGGCCCATATATGGCTAAAAAATTAATATAAAAATATTTAAATTCTAAATAAATCTTCAAAAAAAAAGAAATTTTAATAAAATAATATCAATTAATTTTAAAAATTATCACTCCTATAGCTTCACAATATTGAATTTTTAATATTGTCGGGGCTGTAAAAAATTTAACTGATAAATTTTTTTTTAAATTCTAAAACATTATTTTCCATCCATTTTATATTATTTGATTTTATTTGTCTTTTAGCT